>ONQI01000071.1 GCA_900319915.1 uncultured Campylobacter sp. | reverse complement strand
TTGCGCGGCGGCGCCGTCTTTCATCTTGGCGTAAACTTCGAGCACTTTGCCCGCCATAATGTCGCGAAGCTCTTTGAGAACTTCCTCGTTGTGCTCGAGCATTTTTTTGGCGGCGGCTTCTTTTTGCGCGGCGAGCGCGAGGGTTTTATTCGCTTCGGCTTCGATGGCTAGGACGTTTTCTTCTTTTTGTCTCAGTAGTGCGAGGGTTGCGGCGCGAAAAGTTTCCAGCTCTTGGCGAGCAGTGTCTATTTTTTCGTATTCGGCGAGGATTTCGGCCTTTTTGTTTGCATAGACGCTATCAAAAGTTTCGCCTTCTCTCGGTGCGGGAGCGGCGCAAGAGAGCGATGCCAACGCGCTCGCTAAAATCAAATTTGAAAGTCCGCGCAGTCGGACGCGTAACTTTAGAGGGGTGCGGCGGATTTCCCCGCTCGCAGGACGGGCTTTGCTCGTCCGAGAATTCAAATTTGAAATCAAATTTGAATTAAATATCATATCTCGCCTTTTAGCGCGGAGCTTTGCGCGAAAAATCTTTGCGTGGCGATTTCATCGAGTGCTTTTGCTTCCTCTGATTTGATTTTTTTGAGCGCTTTTTTGATTTCTTCGTTTTCTAGGTGGCGCATTTTTTCGAGCTCGACATAAGCCGTCTTGTATTCGCGCTCTAAGGATTTGATTTGCGCGGCGTTTAGCGCGAGGCGATCTGTGAGCTCTTGCTTGTGCTCTACGAGCAAGTTGTGCGAGGCTAGAGCGAGCTGAATGAGCTGCGCTCCGCCGCTTTTTGGGAATTTTTCGTTTAGCATTTTTTCGCGTAAGAGTTCAAGCGAGGTTTGTAGAGCCTCCCTCGTGGCGCGCGCGGCCGCGAGAGAAGTTTCTATCTTGTCTAGGGCTTGCTTTCTTACTTTTACGACGGGGCTAAACTTCGTATTCATCGAACGATTGTGTCCTTGCGCTCTGGGCTAGTGGAGATAAAGCCCACTTTCACGCCTGTAAGCGCTTCGATGCGCTCTATATAGGCGCGGGCGTTTGCCGGAAGCGCGTCGTAACTAGATACGCCTTTTATACTCTCCCAGCCCGGCATTTCTTCGTAAATCGGCTCGGCGTTTTCGAGGTCGGTTGGCACGTAGTCGATTTCTTCACCCTTATAGCGGTAAGCTTTGCAGATTTTGACTTTTTCAAAGCCGTCGAGCACGTCTAGTTTCATTAGCGCGTATTTGTCTACGCCGTCTAGGCGAGATGCGTAGCGCACGCTCACCGCGTCAAACCAGCCGGTGCGACGACGACGACCCGTGGTCGTGCCAAACTCTTTGCCGATTTCGCACATTTTGTTGCCCTCGTCGCCGAGGTCTTCTGTCGGGAATGCGCCGTTGCCCACGCGAGTGGTGTAAGCTTTGACTATGCCTACGACCTCGCCGATTGCTTTTGGACTCAAACCTAGACCTATGCAAGCGCCCGCGCTAACGGTGCTAGAGCTAGTGACGTATGGATACGTGCCGTGGTCGATGTCAAGCAGCGTGCCTTGCGCGCCCTCAAGGAGCACTTTTTTGCCTTCGTCCATTTGTTGCCAAAGTAGTTTCGTGGTGTCGGTGATGTATGGGCTGAGGATTTGAGAGTAGCGTTTAAGGTCGGCTAATACGCGCTCCTCGCTTGGTATTTCTATACCTAGAGCTTCAAAATAAGGCGCGTTGTCATTAAAATCGTTCATCAAATTTGAACATAATTTCTCGGGATCTTTTAGTTCGCACATCCTGCGACCCGAGCGGCTGATTTTATCCGCGTACGCAGGTCCTATGCCCTTGCCCGTGGTGCCGATGGCTTTGTCGCCCTTCATGCGCTCCTTGGCTTGGTCGATGAGAGAGTGGTGCGAGAGGTTTAGGTGGGCGCGATTTGAGATAAAAAGTCTGCCTTCAAGATTTTCGAACTGCGCCATTTCGCCGATTAAAACTTCCGGATTTACGACCACGCCGTTACCGATGATATTAACTGTGTTTGGGTGTAAAATGCCGCTAGGAACAAGGTGGAGCGCGTAGCGGATACCGTCTACCCAGATGGTGTGACCCGCGTTGTGTCCGCCCCCGCTACGGCATACCACGTCGTAGTTTTCGGCCATCATATCGACGATTTTGCCCTTGCCTTCGTCGCCCCATTGGACGCCGACTATCAAATCCGCTTTATTCATTTATTATCCTTTTTCGTTAAAATCTGCGTTAAAGCGTCGGTAAATACGGCAAATCCCACGCAGGCTCTGCCTTCGATTTCATAGCTTCCGCCGCTTGCCAAAATGGAATTATCGCATAAAAACCTGAAAAATAACTTATCATAATAGCGCATTTTGGAATAATACAAAGGCGCGTAGATTTTTTTTGCCCACGCGCATTCGCCGCCTAGTTTGCGCATCGCTTCTAGCGGTTGCCTTAGCTGTGCGGGAACCTCCGCGATAGCCGCGTCTAGATCCGCGTCGCTAGAAATCACGGCTAGGCGATTAAGCCACGAGAGATTTAGGTCTAACAAAACTTCAAGCCGTCCGTTTTCAAAGGTCGAAATCGGCAAATTTAAAAGCTGACAGATGATTTTTGGAATTTCCATATTGCTGATTTGGAGGTGCGGTTCTATGCCAAAATGCGAAAATATTGCAATCGGCGTGGCTAGACATTCGTTCAAATTTGAACTATCCAAAACTTCCGCGCCGATTTGATAAATCTCGTCGCTAGGGTAGTTGAACACCGGTTGGATGTAAAACCACTTTTTCGTGCCGTCTTTGAGCCGACGCGTGGCGATGCGCACTACGTCCACCGTGCTGTCCGCGCGAAGGGCGATTTCGTGGTTGTCCGCGTCGGAGAAGCGCAAAAGTTTCTCCGCGGCGACCGAGGCGTGTTGGTGATAACTAAAATACGGCGTGATAATCTCGCTAAAACCGCTATTTTCTAGCAATTCGCCCGCTTTTTGCTCGATTTGGCGTTTGAGTCTCGCGCTCGCGCCAAAATAAAGTTTCGAGCCCTTTGGAATCTCGTGTTCGTATACTGTTTGGTTCAAATTTAATCTCCTGAAATATAACTTAGCATAAACAATCTTTTTTGGTCGAGCTTCGCGATAAGAGAGGCTTTTTCCTCTTCACTCAAATCCTTTGAGAATATCTCGCCGATGATTTTTGCGGCTTCGGCGCAAACTTCGGGCACATCAAAATCCACGTTTGAGAACTCAAAATATTTTTTTTGATATTCGTCAAAATCAAAAAAGTTAAGATTTCCACTCTCAAAAGAGGCTTTGACGTAATTTATGCGGTCGACTTGATATAGGATAAATTTGTAAAATTCGATTTTTCTGACATCTTCTGGTTTTCTAGGTGTAGTTTCAAATTTGAAATTGCGCGTAAAGTTTTTAATTTCGTCATAATTAAGTGGGCGCGAAATAAATTCGCCTTGGATATATCGGTAACCAAGCGCGCGCAAAATCTCATAAACGTAGACGTTTTCAACCGCTTTGGCAATTGGCTCTCGACCATATCTGTGGCACGAAATGATGGTGGACTCCAAAGTATCCATGTAGCCGTAGCGACGCAATAAATCGGTTGAATATTTCGCGTCTAGTTTATACATGTTGGTTGGGATTTCGTCTAAGACATCTTTATCGATAGAGTTCGGGATGAAATTATCGATTATTAGCGAAACGCCAAGTTCACGGTAACGCTTGAGGTTCGCTATATCGCGGTTTAGATTTCGAGATGTAAAAATATTGTTGATCTCTAAGGCGAGGCGACTTACGTCGCGTTTTAGCACAAGGGCTTCAAATTTTCCGTAAAAGACGCTCGAGCTAAGCTGTGTTATTGGTATGTTCACGCTAACTTGCGCGTTTAATTTTAGACTTTCTAGCATGTTTAGAGCTTCATCGATAACCCAAATGCTAAAATCGTTAAACCATGGCTTTTCGCGCAGCATATCGAAAAAATCAAGCGGAATCGCGACTTTTTTGTCCGGATGTCTCCAGCGCATAAGAGCTTCGAAGCTGATAATTTGTCCGCTTGTGATGTCGCAAACCGGCTGATAGGCGAGGAAAAACTCGCTACTATCAAAGCTATTTTTGGCGAGCAAGATTTTGCTATATTCGCTAAACTCGAGATATTTGTTCGCGTCGAAGATATAGTATTTGTTTTTGCCTGAAAGTTTGGCTTGATACATCGACCAGTCGGCTTGGTGAAGTAGCTCGTTTATATCGATTTCGTTGTTTTGCGGGTAGATGCTCGCGCCGATGCTCGCGCCGATTTTTAGTTTGTATTCGCCAATTTGCATATCTTCGTTGATGACTTTTAGAATTTGATTTAGTAATTCTTTTAGCTCCAAAACGTTTTCTATCCTTGTGGCGAGCGCGACAAACTCATCTCCGCCGAAGCGCCCAACCGTATCTTTGGCGTTTATGACGCTTTTTAAACGTCGCGCGATTTCTATCAGCACTTCGTCGCCATATTGGTGACCATAGTTGTCGTTGGCTTCTTTGAATCCGTCTAGGTCGAGGTAAATGAGCGCCATAAGAGAGCCGTTTGATTTGGCTAGCGTCATCGCACTTTCTAACTTGCGAAGGAAATATAGTCGATTTGGCAATTTCGTAAGCGTATCGTAGTATGCCATGATTTCAAGTTGTTGTTGCGCTTTTTTAATTTTAGTAATGTCGGTAGCGATAGAGATATAATTTTCGACGTTGCCGCTGGCGTCGAAAAGTGCGCTGATGGTGATAGATTGATAGTTGCTCGTGCCGTCTTTGAGCGGTAAAACTAGCTCGCCGCTCCATTGACCTTTATCGCGCAAAGTGTTATACATATTTATGTATTCTTTTTCGTCTTGCTCATGTGATCTAAATATTTTTATGGATTGACCGATAATTTCATTGCGCGAATAACCAAAGGCATTGAGAAAAGAAGGATTTACGTCAATAATTTCAAATTTGGCGTTATAGATGACGATATATTCTTTAGAAAAGTCAAAGATATTTGAGATGAGGTGAAGGCGATAATCATTTTTTATCCTTTCGCTCACATCCTCGAACGTGCCCAAGATTATTGCTTTTGCTTCCTTATCTTCTCCGATTTTGGCTAGCTTGCCACGCACGTTTATCCATACTGAAGAACTGTCTTTGGTGATACAGCGCAAAGTTACTTCCATGGTGTCTTTGAGTCTATTTTCCAACTCGTTTTGTGCCTTCAACAATCTCTCAGCGTCGCCCGGAGCAAAGAACATATTCAAATTTGACTTAGTAATCGCCCCCTCAAAACTATCGGACGAGCGATATCCCAACAGACCGAAAAAGCCGTTTGAAAATGTATATAAACCGCCATTTTCATCGGTGTATTCCCAGTTCATAAACAAACCCAAGTCGGACTCTAATTCAAATTTTCGCGCGATTTGTTTGTATTTTAGCATTTCGTTGTAATATTTTTGTGCGTTCAGCAAATATGCGCTCACTACTCCGCCCGCGCCAACGTTAAAAAGATTTCTAAACCACGGAGTAGAGCCGTTTTCTAATTTTATGGTGTTAATTTCGTCGATAAAAGCGCGACTACTGCTTTCCATACGCGATTTGATAAGGCTTTTTAGAGATTTACAATCGGATTCGCTAGGAATTAGGCTATAAAAACTGAAATCTTCTTCTAACATTTTTTTTCTATCGTATCCTAGCACTTCGCTTACGTTTGGCGAGATTTGCTCGATTTTGCCACTCGCAAAATCAAATTTGAGCGCGACTATCGGGCTTTCTCCACTAAATTCGCCGCCTCCGCCCACAAGCCCCGCGATGAGTTTTTGGCGACGCGTTACGTCCCAAATCGCGTAAAAATAAAAATCCTCCGCATCGCCTTCGATCGGAGTTATGCGTGCTTGGACGTTGCGCTCTTCGCCGTTTGCGAGTCTATGTAGACACACGAGGACGTTGCCGGTTTCTTTTGAGACTTTAGAAGCGAAATAGTTTTGGCTAGGCGAGCTTTGGATATCAAATATCGTTTTGGTGAGAAGTTCGGCTTTGTCGTAGCCGTAAAATTCTACCGCAGATTCGCTCGCTTCGATGATGCGGCCTGTTTTTGCCGAGACAAAAAGGATTTTTACGGGGCTGTTTTTGGCGACCACGTCGAAAAAGTGTTTATAAAAATTAAGCTCGCCGCTTACGAACGCGCTTTTTTCGCTGATTTGTATGATATCGTTATAAAAGTCTGCGAATTCCGAGTTTTGCGCGAAACGGTATTGATCGAAAACGCCTTTTTTGGTGTTCGAAAGCAAACGCGCGAGTTCTAGCACCGAGTGGTGAATATCGCGTTTGACGATATGTAAATCGTTGCCAAGGAGCGCGATAACTAGAGCAAGAGAGAGCAGAAGAACGACCATCATTATGCCCGTATCGCTTAAAATCGCCCAAAAAGTGATTTGACTAATCGCGCCAAAGTTTAAATCTGAATCGTAATAAGTCGTGAAAAGCGAAAGTTTTCCGGTTTGGTGATTGACGGCAATATTTAGTCCATTGCTATTTTGGTAGTCGCTATCAAAAGAATAAATATCATAAATGCTGGCCGGATTTTTGCCAAAACCTAGCCCGTTTTTGTCTAAAAATATCGTACCCATTTCGCCCGACAGGGCGCCTTTTATCACGATTTCCATATCTATTATGGCACAGATATTTTCTTCATTGCCATAAGCGCAAAGCGCCATATTATTGGCTGAGTTTAGCTCGGGGAAGGAAAATCTATCGGCATAAAAGCCATTTTTTTTGACAAAGGCCTCGTTAACGGCAAAATCAAATCTTTCAAATTTACGTCCGTCTTTGGAAACGAATTCTTTCACTTTGCCTTTTTTATCTGTGACTATGACGCTCGTCACGTAGTCGTGCACTTGCGCGATATGCGCGATATGCGCGTGATCTCCGCCGTCTTTAATCTCGTGAAGTAAAATATTACATAAGGATTCAAATTTGATTTTTGCCGCGCTTGCGTATTTGATGTTTAGGACGTCGAGGCGACCTTTGAGGTCGTGAAGACCGCTGACTGTGGGGAATAAAATCAACACGCCGCAAAATAAACCCACGATAATAAAAAGTATGTAAGAGCGCCTAAGTAGCGCGCCTGTGAGCGTGTTTTTATCCATGAAAATCCCGAAAAGTAATGGCGAGAGAGTGAGCGAATCGAACGCCCCGGGAAACGGTCAACCGCCCCCCGCTGTGATTTGAAGTCACGCAACGCCACCAGGTCGTTTTACTCTCCACGTAGAGTCTAATTTTAGCATAAAATGCGCCAAAATTAACTTAAAAACGGGCGAATTTAAGTCAAATTTGGATAATATCGCTCTTATGAAAATGATTTGCGGCGTAGTTTTGGCTTTGTTTTTGGGCGGGTGCGCCGGGCTCGTGATGGGCGCTAGCAACGCCAACAGCGTCTATACCGCCTACACTCTGGGTCGCGACGAGCGGGGCGTGCTCTCGGTCGCGCGCGACAAAATCGTCAAAACCAAAATCCAAGCCGCTATTGCGCACAGTAAAAATCTAAGCAACTTCGATCTAGACGTGAGCGTGATTTGGGGGCATGCTTACGTCGTGGGCGAAGTGGAAAATAGCGGCGAAATCGAGCAAATCGCAAATATTCTCAAAACCGTGGGCGGCGTGCGAAAAGGCAGGCTCTACGTGCGCCTAAAAAGCGAGCGCAAATGCAGCCTTGAGCAAGAGAGCGCCATACGCCAAAAGCTCGTGAACGAACTTGTCAAAGATAGCGCCGTAGCTAGCACGAATATCGGTGTGAGCGTGGTGCAGTGCGACGTGGTTTTCACGGGCGCGGTAGACGATATCGAGCAAGAAAAACGAATTTTATGGTATGCGTATCATAGCGAGGGAGTGAGAGAGATTCATTCCTATTTGTTTATAAGCGGCAAACGCTAAATTTTGCCAGGCGGCTTGCGCTTTTTGGTTATTTTGCGGGAGTTTTACAAAAACGAAAGCGGCGATGAGTTTTAATTCTATCTTGCTTCCATTTTCGCTCGCAACCCGCGAAATAACCTAAAAATCACTTTGTCTTATTTAAATTTGAAAAAGGGTTTCGTCATTGCGAGCCGCGTAAGCGGCGCGGCAATCTCTTTGAATAATTAGAACGCTTAATTCAAATTTGAATTACTATTTTAACGCGAGATTGCCGCGCTCGTTTTACTCGCTCGCAATGACGAGCGATTCAAATTTGAACTATATGAAACTTACGCGGCGAGAGATTTTTTGATGATTTTTGCGCCCGCAAATGCGACCCGCGCGAATAGCCGCCTATTTATTATATAAGTAATCATAAATATAACTCTTATAACTTCTCGCCAGTTCGCGGTCTTCGCAATCGTCCACGCTTTCGCACAGCTTCCTCATCGCGTAGTTTGCGGCGAAAAACTCGTCGGGCTCGATTTGCATCATTTCTAGTAGCGCGCTAGGATTTAGCGAAAGCTCGCCAAGCGCGTTCATATCGCGCTCTATCCGCTTCACGCCTTCGCTGCCCCTCGCGTAAAGTCCCGTTATCAAATTCGGCTCTTTAAATTTGAAATCGTAGCGAACTTCGCCCGAAAAATGCGCCTGGTGGTCGCCGTAGTAGGCAAAAACGTAATCTCGCCCGCTTTTTTGCAAATACTCGTCCATATTTTCCACCGCCGCGCTAAGCTCTAGCTGTCTATCATAATAATCAGTGAGTTCGAGCGCGCGTTCTTTTGGATAATGCGCGTCAAGACCGTATTTGACCGCACTTGCCCTCTCGTATGGTCCGTGCTCGTTCATCGTCAGAGCGAAAATAAATAGCGGCTGTTTGTCCTTAAATTTTTCGATGATTTTTTGCGTGTATTTGGCGATATCCATGCTAGAAATATACCATAGATTTCGCACCCTTGTTTCGCCCGTTTCGTCCGTGTATCCCAGGTCTACGGGGTGTATAAACTCGTCAAATCCCATATCGGCGTAGGCGTTTTTGGAGTTATAGTTACCCGGTTGAAACGGATTTAGCGCGACGACGTAATAACCGTGCTTTTTGAGCAGTTTTGGCAAAGAATATTTGATATGCGGGGTTACTAGATAATACACCGCCGTTCCTTGCGGCCCGAAATCTTCGTTGTTTAGTCCCGTGAGTATCTCAAACTCCGACTTCAAAGTGCCGCCGCCGAAAGTATGCACGCGGTTTAGGGAGCGGAATTTACTATTTGCCACGGGCGCAAACATGCTTGCCTGCGTGAGATTAGCGTCAAATAGCGACGCGTCGAAGGTTGATTCTTGTAGCCACAACACGAGATTTGGTTTCAAATTTGAACTCTCGTAGGGCTCCACGCTCGTAAGCTTGTCCGCGAAATATTTGTAATCATTGCCAAAACTTGGTTTTTTGTATTCTAGCTCGCCCATAGACATCGATATATTCATATACGTGCGGCGAAGTTCGGGGAAGGTCTTCGTCCATGCCACTTTAAATCCTTCGTCTTTTATGATTTTACCGTGAGTGATTACGACTGCGACTAGGACGAGTGCGGCTGCAATGCGGGATTTTACTCCCCATCTTTTGGCTCGCCAAAATGAAGCCGCTACCAGCGCGAATACGAGCGCGGCCAAAACAAGCGCTCCTAGAAGCTCTTTATATTGTAGCACGACGCCCCAGTTATTAGGATCGAACATCACGTAAAAGTCTGAAGCAAAAATGCGCTTTTTGAGAAAATGCAAGTAGAGTCTATCGGTGAAATACACCGCCACCATCACGGTCGAGGCTAAAAGCGCGGATTTGCATATTTTGCCAAGGAGGATAAAAAACGCGCAAAATAGCGCTACGTATTGCATCCCGCCAAGGATCATCGCGTGCGCGTCGCCTTTTACGTTAAACATAAATATAAAGCTCAAAATTACAATCGCGGCGCCCAAAAACCACCCCGCGAAACGCAAATATTTCATTTTTGTCCTTTTATCGTTTTTAACCGCGCATTTTTGCGAAAACGGGGTTAAAAGTCAATAAAACCATTTAAATTTGAAATCCCCATTGTTTATGGAAAACAATATTTCAAATTTGAATTACTTTTCTATTTTTTGGTAAACAATCGGTAACAATTTTCCCTAAAATTCAGCGGGATTTAAGCTAAAACTGCCTAAAATGCACTTTGACTTTTTTAGAAGGAGAAAGTATGAAATCAGTTAAACTTAGTTTGGCTACTATCGTAGCCGCTGGTGCGCTTACAAGCGTTGCAAGCGCTACTCCGCTCGAGCAAGCGATTAAAGACGTAGATGTAAGCGGTTTTGCTTGGATACGCTATGATAGCAAACAAGTAAAAGTTGGAGACGATGTTGCTAGCAGCAATGGCTTCTGGAAATTCAAAACTCAAGTTAACTTCAAATTTGCAATCGACGATAACTTCTATGCATTGCTAGGTCTTC
Organism: uncultured Campylobacter sp.; assembly: GCA_900319915.1. Taxonomy (GTDB): domain Bacteria; phylum Campylobacterota; class Campylobacteria; order Campylobacterales; family Campylobacteraceae; genus Campylobacter. The sequence continues at coordinate 4,704 of ONQI01000071.1, read as the reverse complement.
GCTATGAGAACCGCGACCACTCTTATGGTAACGAACGTGGTGGCGTAGTTGCTTTCAACAAACGCAACAACGAAAAAGACGGCGCTCATGACGATACTCTTGACGTTAACCAATACGCTCTAGGTTACAAAATCGGTAACACCGATATCCTAGTAGGTCGCCAAATCGTAGGTTCATTCCTAACTGCTGATATGGCCGGCACAGGTATCAAAATCGTAAATAAAGACATTCAAGGCTTGACTATCGTAGGTGCGGCTTTTGATGCTCTTGAAGACGACGTAGATATCGGTTCTACTGCTTGGGGTAAAATTGCCGATGGCAAATATCTATACCAACACAACCTTTATACCGTTCAAGTAAGCGGTTCTTATAATCCTGTAGACTTCACCGTTTGGTGGGCACAACTTGCTCATGTTGCTAACCTATATGGTGCAGATCTTGCAGCATTCTTTGATATCAACGACAAGTTCGGTCTAGGCGCACACGGTCAATTTGCCGGTGTCGCTCTTAACGGCGGATTCAAAGAAAGCACTAATGATACCGCTGCAAACACAACTTACTGGGCACTCAAAGCCGATATGAAATTGTTCGGTCTAACAGCAGACGCAGGTTTCTTGCAATATGGTAAAAAAGATGCTATGTCTCTAGTATCTCTAGAAGATAACGGCAAACTTATCAAACCGGGCGAGAACCTAATCGATACAACTGCGTTCGTTGGCAGACACAGCTATTGGTTCATCACTGCTAAATATGACTTCCTAGAGAAATACTGGGTAGGTGCAGACTTCGTAAGTGGTCAAACTAAATACGAAGAACACAAAAGTAACGATTTCGAAGTTGTTGGACGCGCTGGCTACAAATATAACAAGAAACTTAGCTTCTGGGCATGGTATTCTTATAGCCAAGAAAAACTAAAAGACGTCGATAACGCAGATGATCTAAAAACAAAAACAAATCAATTCCGCTTCCAAGCGACTTACAAATTCTAATTTAAAATTTGTGATTTAAGGGCGACAACTCCTCCGTCGCTCTCTTAGCCCGGGTCGCGATTTTCGCGCCTCGGGCTTTTTTATTTCCCGTATTTTTCAGCTTTTATCGTGTTTTAATTCAAAATTGGTCGTCATTGCGAGAATATATAGTGTCTCTGTCATCGCGAACAAAGCGAAGAAATATGTCTTTGAATAATTAGAGTGCTTAATTCAAATTTGAATTACTATTCTACCTTGAGATTGCCACGTCGCGCCTTCGCGCTCCTCGCAATGACGTGAGTAACCAGTCGTCATTGCGAGCGTAGCGAAGCAATCTCGTGCTTGAATACCAGAAAACGCTTAATTCAAATTTGATATTATTCTACCTCGAGATTGCCACGCGGTCTAGCGACCGCTCGCAATGACGAGAACCCTCTCAAATTTGAATTATCTAATAATAACTTTGCCTTTGGTGAAGTTGCCTTCATTCTCTTGTGTGCTTTGCGCGTTTTTATTTGCCGCAAACGCAAACCCAACCGTTAGGCAAAGTGAAACGAAAATAAAAACAAGTTTTTTCATGATTTATCCTTTCGAATTTGAATTAGATTTGAGCAAAATATAGTTCAAATTTGAAATTGATTCGTAGACGAGATTGCCACGTCGCGTTCGCTCTCCTCGCAAAAACATGAATAATCGGTCGTCATTGCGAGCGCAGCGAAGCAATCTCGTGCTTAAACTATTTTATCATACAAATCTTCCCATTTTTTATTCATTATATTTACGAGGTCTATTTTGCTTTGGCGCGAACCACTTTTGATTTGTTTTTCGCGCGTTATGGCTTCTGTTATGTCGTCTCAAATCTCGTAATAAACGAGTTTTGAGACGTTGTAATGCGACGTGAAGCCCTTGACCAGTTTGTTGCGATGTTCGTAAACGCGCCTTATCAGGTCACTCGTGACGCCGGTGTAAAGCGCGGTATTATTGCGGTTCGTCATGATATAGACGAATGACTGCTTTTCCAAAATTATTCTTTATGTCGCCATTATTAGCAAAGCAATCTCAAAACGCTTAATTCAAATTTGAATTACTATTCGCGAGATTGCCACGCTCGTTTCACTCGCTCGCAATGACGACAAAAGGGCGCGCGAAAGCCGAGCCGCTCTTAAAATCTGTGACCGATGTTAAACTCAAATACTTGCGTCTCGTCGCCGTCTTTTTTATTAAGCGGTTTAGCGAAGATGAGTTGCATAGGACCTATCGGCGTTACCCACTCTATACCCAAGCCAGTGCTGTAACGCTTTGCTGTATTGAAGCTATGTTCTTCGCCTATCATACCATAGTCAAAGAACACCATACCGCGCATTTTGACGCGACTTATCATAGGAAAGCTTAGCTCAAATGAGTTATAAAACGACGACTTACCGCCGGTGCTAATTGTTTTGCAACCTTCGCCCAATATACAGACTTTCTCTTTAGGCGTGATGCCTTGCGTATCCCAACCGCGCACGCTATTGATGCCGCCAAGGAATAGTTTTTGGTTGATAGGCAGCTTTTTGGTATCGTCGCTACCCCAAATATATCCAAGACCTGATTTATAGCGCAAAATAAGGTCGTAACCTATGTAGTCTTCGAGCCCTTGATACCAGCTAAATCCGGTGTAATTTCGCACGAAGTTCATATTGCCGCCAAGACCGGCTTTTTCAAAACTAGTGGAGGCGATGATACCATGTCGCGGCAAATAATAATCGTCGGTGTTGTTGAATACTATGCTCGGAGTAATCGAACTTTTGATGCTCTTGCCGTTTTGATAGCCAACTATTTCGTACCATTTGCTAAGACCGCTAATTTTTGATCGTTCAAGCTCATAAGTGAGATAAATGTCGGTATAGCGTCCGATTTTACGACCGGCGGTAAGGTTAAAGCCGTAGTTACGTTCATTGTAATCGTTCCATGTATAATCATTAGCATATATAGAACCGCCCAAAGTATACGGACCATCGTTTACGCGAGGATTTGTGAGACTAATTTTCCCTTTTGTTTTTCTCTTGCCTTTATCTACGCTTATCGTACCATGGTATCCGCTACCAAAAATATTCGTGTCGCTTACGCTTCCGCCGACGAGGATACCATCGTGCGTGCCGTAGCCGATACCGCCCGTAATAGAGCCTGTTCTAGCTTCTTTGACGGCGACTTCGAGATCGACTTCTTCTTCATTGACGCGTTTTTCTTTGATATTCACGTCTTCAAAATAGCTAGTGCGTTTAAGTGAGTTTTTAGAATCTTTAAGGTCGGTGCGGTTGTATTGCTCGCCCTCTGTAAGGAACAACTCGCGACGCACGACGCGATCTGCGGTGCGACTATTACCCGAAATCGTTATATTTCGCACACGAACTTTGTCATTTGGTATGACTTTATATTCTATGTTTGCGGTGTGATCGTCGTTTTTGGTTGTTTGTGGATAAACTCTAGCATACGCGTAACCTTTATCGGCAACCATGTCTTCTATTTTTTGCGCGTCGCGTTTGATCCACTCGGAATTAATTCTATCGCCGCTTTCTAATTTCAAATTTGAAATGATTTTTTCGGTATCTAATTCTAGTTCGCTAGGCGCGTCGATAGTGATTTCAGCTGCATAATAAGGCTCGCCTTCTTCGATATAATAGGTAAGATCGGCTTCATAGCTGTCAAAATACGCGTTGAGATACGGCTGGCTGACGTTGGCGTCGAGAAAGCCCGATTTCATATACTGTTCGCGGATTTTTTCAGAGTCGCCGGGGAGTTGGAAAATTTGAACTTCGCCGCCGTTCCTACCCCACATCCAGCCCATAAATTCGCGCTCTTTGTTGGCTACGTGTGGTTCTATGTCGGAGTAGCTCTTTTCATCTGCGCCGATGAGATTTACTTTTCTGATGATAATATTTTCACCGCGGTTGACGTTAAAGACGACGTGCACCGAGTGCCCGCCCGCGTCCATAGGAGTAGTTTTTTCTTCTACGACGGTATCGAAAAAGCCCTTGGCTTGATAAAACTGCACTATGCGCTCTTTGGCTAGATTGATACCTTTTTTGTCGTACATTTGTCCTTTTTTGATACCCAGAACTTGCTCGACTAGAGCTTTGCGGTCGTTGGTAACGATATTTTCAATGTCGATTTTGGCGATGACGGGTTTTTCGGTGAGATTTACAGAAACCGCGCCATCTTTTTCATCGATATAAATGTCTTTGAAATAACCTTGCTTGTAAAGGTTTAGAATTGCTTTGTTGGCGATTTTATCATTGATTTCGCCGCCTACGTGAAGACCTGAAACTTCTTCGGCGCTTTTAGTCGAGAGGTGGATGAGGCCGTTGTAAGTTACGGATTTTATTTGCGTCGCGCTCGCTAAGCCGGCGCTAATGCACAAAAAAGCGAGTATTTTTCTCATAAATTACCCTAGTAAAAAATATAAATCCGGGAATGGTAACATAAAATTTTTTAACATACCATTAAAATTTGACCCCCAAATTAAGGAAAAATGTTTTATAATTGCGCCAAAAATTTTGGAGTTGGCAATGAAAGTAGGAATTATCGGGCTTGGGCTCATCGGCGGTTCGCTTGGATTACAGCTAAGGGAGATGAAACTCATCGGCAAAGTCTGCGGTTATGACCATAATAAAGAAAATGAAAAGGATGCTTTAAAGCTAGGTCTAGTCGATGAAATCGTGAGTTTTGAGGAGATGAAGCAAACCTGTGACATTAT
>ONQI01000154.1 GCA_900319915.1 uncultured Campylobacter sp. | reverse complement strand
TACTATTTTAATGAAAAGGAAGTTTCAAATTTGAATTAAATGAAAACAAGACGAAATATTTTGAGGGGATTTTGGGCGTTGTGAGCTAAGCGCAAATGAGGGCGGGCTTTTCACCCGTCGCAGTGCCGCGCGAGCGATACTCGCTCTTCTGCTTGCAGTTGCGAAGCAAAAAAATCGCCCAAAAGGTGAGCCGTTGCTTGCGATTAATCTTCGTGAGCGACGGAGATTTTGCACTGCAACGCCTCATGCACGAGTATTCTCGCCACCGCGCGCTCTTCTTTGACGAGATGGAAATTTTCGCCCAATCCCGAATAAAGCGCCTTTTCGTCGCCCGTGTAGCGAATGACGGTATTTACGTGGTTTTCAAGGTCGGCAAGAGTGGCTATAATGAGATCTAGCTTTTGCTCGTTGCTAACGGTGAGGATTACCGCGGAGCAAGTCGAAATATGCGCGGCCTCAAGCGTGGCCGGTTGCGCGGCATTACCGAAATACACGTTTTCTCCGCGACTTTGACCAAGTTTGACTAGTCCCACGTCGCTGTCTATCACGAGATACGGGAGCCCTTGCGCGGTTAAACGACGCACAACTTCTTGACCGAGTCTGCCGTATCCGCAAACGATGAAGTGATCATTCATATCATTAACTTTTAATTTTTCAAACTCTTCATTTATTTTAACAGGGGCGTTTTCATCTTCGAGTTTATCGGCGATTTTACCGACGTTTTTAAGGATAAAAGGCGTAAGAATCATTGATAAAATGACTACGGCGGTAAGGATTTGCGAAGTTTTGTCGCTGAGCATTTCGCGGTAAGCAAGCATAGTAAAAATCGCCAATGCAAACTCGCCGATTTGGCAAATGCTAAGCGCCGTTTTGATAGCGACGCGACGTTTTTGTCTGATCGATAGCAAAAAATATACGACGGCGGCTTTGATAATCATCACGTCTACCAATACGACGGAGACCATTACGATATTTTGCGCGATAATTACAAAATCGATACGCGCACCCACAGTGATAAAGAAAAGCCCCAACAAAAGGTCTCGTAACGGGATAAGATCAACCTCGATTCTCTCTTTATATTGAGTCTCGGCAAGAAGCATGCCGGCTAAAAATGCACCCAAAGTAAAGCTAAAACCCAAATAATGCGCTAAGAAACTTGCTCCAACAACCGTAAAGATAACCGTAGCGATGAAAATTTCTTGCGAGTCGGTTTTGACGACAAAATACAAAACCCAGTTATAAACGTATTTACCGATAAAATACAATGAAATGATGAGTATTGCAGCCGAAATTAGCGTCGTAGTGACGAGCTCCGATACAGAAGAACTCTTCGAACTAAAAATATCCATCATCAGCAAGATTGGAATCACGGCAATATCTTGGAAGAGCAACATTCCGAGGGCTTTGCGTCCGTAAATTTGAGAAATATTACCGCTGTCGTTTAGGACTTTTAACACGATTGCGGTCGAACTAAGAGACAGCGCAAAACCTATAATAATCGCGGTTTGTTGACCAATATCAAAAGCATATCTAGCGACAAAGGTAAATATAAGCCCAGTTAAAAATACCTGCGCGATACCATTTATGAAAACGTCGATTTTCATCGACCAAAGGTGCTTGAAGCTGAACTCAAGCCCTATCGTAAACATGAGAAAAACAATACCAAACTCGGCGAGTTCGTTGACAGCCTCATTTTCATTTGTCTCAAAAATCATCGAAATAATCACACCGGTAAAGATGTAGCCGATAATAGTCGGGATCTCGAAGCGTTTAAGTACAACGTTTAAAACGACGGCACAAGCCGCAGTAGTAAGAAAGATTATTAAAAAACTCTCCATTTTCTCACTTTTTCAAATTTGAAATCATTTCAAAAATATCAAATCAAAACTATCTTTTCTCTTTACGAGAGAGCGTTTTTGACTCTTGTTAGCTTGCTCCAAGCTAGCGCGAAGCTCGTCTATTTCGGCCTCGTATTCTTGCATTTTTTCTTTTAAACGAAGTATCACGTCCACGCCGGCCAGATTGACGCCCAAATCTCGCGTCAAGCGCAAAATCATTTTAATCCTATCCATATCTTTTTCGCTGTAAAGGCGCATCTTTCCGCACGTCCTGCACGGCTCTACTAGCCCCTCCCGCTCGTATTGGCGAAGCGTTTGAGGGTGGATATTTAGTACTTTTGCGACAACGCTAATCAGATACACCGGCTCTTCGTAATCTTTCATCTCGCCCTCCTTATAGTTTTTCTTGTAGCATTTGTTTCAAATTTGAATCCATCGTGGAAACGTCCGGCAAAACGACGCTCACGCTCAGATACAAATCACCGAAAATCCCGCTTTTGCGATTTTGCACGCCGTAACCTTTGAGGCGGATTTTTTGTCCGTTTTTAGTGTTCGGCGCGATTTTTATATTTACGTCTTTTTTAAAGGTTTTAGCCTCCGCCGTGCCGCCAAAAAGCGCGGTTTTGAGCGGAATCTCAAGACTCGCATACAGATCGTCCCCGTCGCGACGATATTTCACGTCGCTTTCGATAGAAACCGTAAGTATCGCGTCGCCCCTAACACCGTTCGCGCCGACGTTTCCCTTACCGCGAATGCGCAACTTCTCGCCCTCCGCTATACCGGCGGGAATTTTGATTTTGACGCTTTCGCCTCTAATATTGATATTATACTCACCTCCCATTACGGCTACCTTAAAAGGCACGCTAACTTGCGAATTCACATCGAGATTTTGCGCGAAATCCCCAAATCCACCGCCAAAATTGAAACTCGAATTAAACCCGCGCGCTCTAGAGCCGCCAAAGCCCCCGCCGCCACCGAAAATGGAACTAAGAATGTCGTTAAGATCGACGTTATTAAATCCACCGTGGCTTTGGCCAAAATCGTGAAAACTTTGACCGCCAAACATCCCGTCCCCGTAAGCGTCGTATTGGCGGCGTTTTTCTTCGTCGCTGAGGATTTCGTAGGCGGCGTTTATCTCTTTGAACTTCTCCTCCGCGCCCGCGTCTTTGTTGATATCGGGGTGATATTTGCGCGCTAGTTTGCGGTAGGCTTTTTTGATTTCGTCTGCGGACGCTGTTTTTTCCACGCCCAAGGTTTCGTATAGACTGTTGCTCATTACATTGCCTCGCTTATTTTATTTTATAGATATTATATCATAAAAGTTTAGTCTATGTCAATCAACTTTGCAATTTTTTTCAAATTTGAACTTTTTTATTTATCAATCGTTTAGCGGCGAATTATATAATTCATTTCAAATTTTAAGTTCAAATTTGAATTAACGCTTCAAATTTGAAATTTGAAAGGATAAAAAATGAAAAAATTAGTCTTAATTTCCATAGCGGCGGCAAGTTCTCTTTTAGCCGCGCAAATCGCGTTTAGCAACGCTCCGAGTGATTTTGAAAGACTAAATCCCGCAGCCGGCGGCAACGTCGTGCTATCATTTAATAGCAGCATTAGAGAAGCCAAAAAATCAGTTGTAAATATTTCTACGTCAAAAACCGTAAAAACGCAGGCCATGAGCCCTTTTGACGACCCGTTTTTCCAAGAATTTTTCGGTTTTCATTTTAAAAACCAAGGCGGAGGCGAAACGAGCCGCAAAAGCACCTCTTTGGGCTCTGGCGTCATTATCTCAAAAAACGGTTACATCGTCACCAACTCACACGTGGTCGAAGGTAGCGACGAAATCGTGGTAACCTTGTTAGATAATTCCAAAGAATACAAAGCCAAAATCATAGGTTCTGATTCCAAAACCGACGTCGCCATTATCAAAATCGACGCCGAAAATCTCACCGCAATCGCGTTTGCAGATAGCGACAAAGCGTCCGAGGGCGACGTGGTATTTGCCATCGGAAATCCATTTGGCGTGGGAGGTAGCGTAAGTCAGGGCATCATCTCCGCTCTAAATAAAGACAACATCGGACTAAATCAATACGAGGATTTTATTCAAACCGACGCTAGCATAAATCCCGGCAACAGCGGCGGCGCGCTAGTAGATAGCCGCGGCGCGCTCCTTGGCATCAACTCGGCCATCCTTAGCCGCAGTGGGGGCAACAACGGCATAGGCTTCGCGATTCCGTCAAATATGGTCAAACAAATCGCGGGCAAACTCGTCAAAGACGGCAAAATATCGCGCGGATACCTCGGGGTAAGTATTTCAAATTTGAGCGAAGATCAAAAGGATCTCTACGCCGCTAAAAAAGGCGCGCTCATCGTAAACGTCGAAAAAGGCGGACCGGCGGACAAAGCCGGGCTTCAAAGGGGCGACCTCATCACGCGCGTAAACACTACCGACATAACTAGTGCAAACGACCTTAAAAACTTCATTGGCTCGCTAAATCCAAACGAAAAAGTAGAAATCAAATTTGAAAGAGACGGTAAAGAAAAATCGCTCGGCCTTGCGCTTTCAAGTATGGACGGCGGTTCGCACGCCTCCGCCGGCGAAGGCACGCTAAAATTTGGCGGACTCGAGATCAAAAACCTCACAAGCGAAATTAAAAGCAAATACCGCGTCGCCAAAGACGCTAAAGGCGTGATTATCACAAGCGTAAAAGACGGCTCGAACGCGGCAAAAGCGGGATTTAAGGAAGGCGACTTGCTCGTGCAAATCGGCAGCAAACCGGTAGCTAGCGTCGCCGAGCTCTCTCGCGAATTAGAAAACGCGCGCAAAAACGGCAAAAAGGCGATGATTTGGGTAGAGCGCGGCAATATGACGATGGGATTAGCATTGAGGCTTGACGAAAAATGATAAAAATTCTTATGATTGAGGACGATCTCGAGCTAGCCGAGATTTTGACCGAATATTTAGAACAATTCGACATTGAGATAAAAACCTGCGACGACCCGTATTTGGGACTTAGCACGCTCAAGATGGAGAGCTTTGATCTAGTTATTCTAGACCTTACCCTCCCCGGTCTTGACGGGCTGGAAGTTTGCAAAGAAATCCGCAAAAGCTGCGATGTGCCTATTATCATTTCGAGCGCGAGAAGCGATTTAAATGACAAAGTTAATGCATTCGAGCTTGGAGCGGACGATTATTTACCAAAGCCGTATAATCCCCAAGAACTGCTCGTGCGCATAAAAAGCCACTTGCGTCGCCAAGCCATCACCAAGGAAAAATCAGAGCCCGCGGCCACAAAAGACCTCGTTTGCGACGATTTTAGTCATGTAATCACGCTAAAAGGCGAGCCGCTCGCGCTCACTGTGGCAGAATACGATATCTTGCGTTATCTCATCAAAAAAGAAGGCGGCGCGATTACCAGAGAAGAGCTCATCTATAACTGCGACGCAATTAGCGAAGATAGCACAAACAAAAGTATAGACGTCATCATCGGTCGCATTCGCGCCAAAATCGGCGAAGATCCCAAAAATCCTAAGTATATCCACGCCATTCGCGGCGTGGGCTATAAGCTCGAGCAATGAAATTTTCATCGATTTTTTATTCGATTACCTTTATTTTCACACTTTCGAGCGGGATTATATTCTTAGCGTTTCTTTGGCTAATGGACTACGACCAAGAAAATTACACTCGCGAGCTAAACACCAAGTATTCCATCGTCTCGCGCGCTACGCTCATGCATCTAAACGGGCTTCTTAGCGACAACGAATACGCCGAGCAGATTAAAGACTTCGCTATGCCCGAAGTC
>ONQI01000073.1 GCA_900319915.1 uncultured Campylobacter sp. | reverse complement strand
TTCACTTTGAAGGTTTTGCCTACGACTTGGCTTGGTTCGCGGAAACCGCTTTGCGAACGAGGCATGAAAAACTCGACGCCCTCGTCGTTCATAGCGACGAAACCACCTTTGTTTTTGGCGACAATTTTTACGTCGAAGATATTTTGCGCGTTTTCGTCGTATTTAGCGATAAACTCGGCAACTTTTTCTTTAGCAAGCGCTTTTAGGTGTGAAACGACTGGATGACCGCCGCGAGAACCTGTGATAAGGACTTTTAATTTGTCGCCCTCTTTAAATTTGAAATTGCCGTTTTTGTCGGTAATTTCGTGCGCGTTCATAACGCCTTCGGATTTCCTATTGACGTCTACTAAGACCTCGTCGTCTTTGATTTTGACGATGACGCCGTCGCATAAAGTGCTTTCTTCGCTTCTAGAAGAAAACTCCTCAAAAAGTGTGGCAAAATCTTCTTCGCCCTCGATTTTGTCGTTGTTGCGAACAGTTTTGTTCAAAGCCATCTGATTCCTTTAATCTATAGATTTTATTTATTGGCAATAATGTCGCGATTTTAGCGCATTTTTGCTTTGTAAATCATTAAAAATTCGGGTTTTGGCTTAATTTTTCTATTCGCGCGACGATTTTTTTGATAATCCACTCGGGCGTGCTTGCTCCCGCGCTCACTCCGCAGAATTTTTTGCCCTCAAACCACGCCGCTTCCAGTTCTTCTTCTTTTTCGACGTGGTAGGAATTTTGACATATACTTTTTGCAATAAGGTGAAGCTGTTTAGTGTTTGACGAGTTTTTTCCGCCTACGATAACCATAACGTCCGCTTTAGTGGCGAGATCGCGTACCGCGTCTTGGTTTTTCAGCGTTGCGTTGCAAATCGTGTTGAATACTCGCACCTCTTTGCAGCGTCGCGTGAGGTAGGCAACGATTTTACCAAATTTTTCTGCTTTTTTGGTGGTTTGAGATAAGACGGCGACTTTTGACGAAAGCTTGATGGGTTCTAGCTCTGATTCGTCCAGGACGACGTAAGTAGGAGTTTCGCAATAGCTTACTACGCCTCTCACCTCGGGGTGATTTGCGTCGCCAAAAACGACGATTTCGTATCCTTTCTCGCTCATTTCGCGGGCGATTTTTTGCGGTTTTTGCACGAAAGGGCAAGTTGCGTCGACGACTTCAACACCGTCGGCTTGCAGAGTTTGAAGATCGCCTTTGGTGATGCCGTGGGTGCGCACGACGACTTTTTTCTCGCCTTTTAATTCTTCGATGCTCGCGTAGGTTTTAACGCCGTAGTCTTTTTCGAGACGTTCGATTTCTTGGGCGTTGTGTATGAGCTCGCCGATGGTGGGTGCGCCGCCTGATTCTTCGGCGATCTTGACGGCGCGTTTTACGCCGAAGCAAAAGCCGCAGTCGCGGGCTATTTCAATCTTCAACGCTTGCTCCGATTTCGCGCAAAATTTCGCTAAAACGCGGGAAAGAAGTCGCGATGAACTCGCCGCCCCTAATCTCCATGCCGCATTTCAGACCTAAAATCGCGAAACTCATGGCAATGCGGTGATCTCCCATACTCTCAATCGCGGCCGCGCGAGGCTCGCCGCCTGTGATTTCAAAACCGTCTTCGAGTTCGCGCGCCTTGATTCCGCATTTTTTAAGCGCGTTTACGGTAACTGTTATGCGGTCGCTTTCCTTGACTCTTAGCTCGGCGGCGTTTCTTAGGCGGCTAACACCATTCGCGCAGGCAAACGCGATAGCCAGCGCTGGTGCTTCGTCTATGAGCCAAGCGATATTTTCGCTAACTTCCACGGCGTTCAAATTTGAACCCTCCACCGTGATTTCGCCCACTTCGTCAAAATCGCTAGAAGTGCGCTTGTAAGTGATTTTCGCACCCATTTTTTCGAGAACTTTAAAAGCTTCTATGCGGGTGGGATTGAGCAAAATATTTTGTATTTTCAAATTTGAACCGGGAGTTATAGCCGCGGCAACCGCGAAGAAAAAGCAAGAGCTCGGATCGTTTGGAACGCTCATTTTAAGAGGTTTTAGCGGGGCTTTTAGCGGGGAGACTTTCAAATTTGAATATTCCCCAGAGATTTCGGCGCCCATTCCGCGCAGCATGCGCTCGCTGTGGTCGCGGCTAAGAGCCGGCTCGCTAAAAGAGCAGCCCTCGCCGAGTAGTCCCGCTAAAATTAGCGCGGTTTTGACCTGCGCCGAAGCGATTTGGGATTCAAATTTGAAATAAGATAGTTTGCCGCCTTCAATGGCGAGCGGAGCTTTGTTCGCGCCTTCGCGACCGTAGATTTTCGCGCCCACGCTCGCAAGTGGGGCGGCCACGCGCTTCATCGGGCGCTCGTTTAGATATTCGTCGCCGCTAAGTACGAAAAATCCATCGCTAGCGGCTAAGAGTCCCATAAAAATCCTCATCGCCGTGCCGCTGTTACCACATTCTAGCACGCGGTTTGGCGAAACGATTTTTGCGGGCGGCGTGATGAGATAGTGCCCCTCGCCCATTTTTTCGACTTTTGCGCCGAGAGCCTTTATGATTTCTAGAGAGTTTAGCGTGTCGCCGGCTTCGAGATAGTCCGCAACTTCGCTAGTTTCGCGGCTAAGTAGTGAAAAAATAGCGCATCTATGGCTGATGGATTTGTCGCTAGAAACTCGCGTTAGAGTGTGATTTATAGGGCTGTTTAGCGGTGTGATTTTCATCTTAAACCTATATTTAGGCGCATTTTTAATTCGGCCAAGATTTGATCTGTATAGCCTGCTATTTCTTCATCAGATAGGGTTCTTTCCATTGCTTGGAAAGTAAATTTGATAGTCAGGCTCGCACTTTCGCCAAGCATGCCGTCTTTGTAGAGGTCTACTGGCAAAAATTCTTTTAGCGCGTCGATTTTTAAGGTTTCTATACAATTTTTGATTTGACCGTAATCAATATCGCTAGGTACCAACAAACTAAGATCTCGTGTGACGGACGGTAGCTTGCTGTATTCGTGCGCGATTTTATCGCCAAGCGGGATTTTGTCAAAATCTAGCTCGCAAATATAGGTACGACCTAGGTCGCGGCTCATTTCGAGGTTTAAATTTAATCTTCCTAAATAGCCAATTTTTTCTCCATTTATGAAGACGTCCGCTTGCTCAAATTCACTCAAAAACGCTCTTTGTGTGCTTTTTTTGAGTGTGATTTTGCCAAGAACGCTTTGGATAAGTGAGGCAAAATAATAAAATTTCGCTTCTGTCGGCTTTGCACCACCCAACAAGCTAGGCTCTCGTTCGAGTCCGCTTACGAGAAAGCCCATTTTCGAGATTTGAACCCCGTTTTCGTCGAAAACTTCACCCTTTTCAAATAATTTTATAGCCTTGCGACCATTTTTGGCGTTGCGCTCGGCAGAGTTTATCAAATGATTGACGAGGGTAGGTTTAAGAGCGCCAAACTCGCCGCTCAGAGGGTTTAAAATTACGGTTTTGCATGGTTTAAATCCTAACGCGGTTAGCTCTTCTTGACTGTCAAAAACGTAATGTACGCATTCGAAAAATCCAGCACTCGCGGCTCTTTGACGAAGGGCGCGCGATTTTTTATAGTTGTTGTATGAACCGCACAGACGGTTCGCTTCTGCAAATACTAGCGGGCTGGCCGGAATCTTGTCGATACCTATAATACGCACTATTTCTTCGCAAATATCGTGCGAGTTGGTTATATCGTGGCGGAAGACCGGAACTCTCACGTAGAGTTGCTCTTCTTGGGCGGTTATGCTAAATCCTAGTCTTTTTAGGATTTTTATCATCGTCTCTTGCGAAACATCCGCGCCTATCATGGCTTTTAGTTCGGCGTGCGAGCAGACGATGGCGACCGGTTCTTTTTCATAAAGGTATTGCTGTGAACTAGAATACGGTATGACGTTTGAATTTTTGAAGCAAAGTTCTCGAAGTATGTTTTCGCCAATTTCGAGTTCGGGTTCGCTACCGCGGCTTGCGCGATAAACCGCCTCGTCTTTTGGCTGGTCTTTGTCTTCGCCCACGGAGCGCGCGATGATGGAAGGCTCGGTGTAATTGGCCTCGATAATGACAATTGCGCTGTTTTCATCGACTCTAGCGCAGTCGCTTTGGCTAATACCCGCTATGGAGAGCGGTTTATCTCCGCACCACACAGCGTAGGAACCGTTTTTGTCCGCTTTGATTTCAATATTGACCTTTTCGCCCTTGCTAGCGGCTAATTTTCCATAGTCGTAGGCGCGGAATAGGACGCCCGAGACGTGGGTGGCGTAGGCAAGGGCGCGTTCTACGGGCGTTTTTGCGCTTTCTCCTACGAGAGCGAGTCTGAGCGCGGTTTTTAGGCTGTTTTGGGGCTTTTGCGTTAGCTCGACGGCGTGATAGCTAAACGAAGCTTTCATTCCTTCTTCTGTTTTAAGACCCAAAATTCTGCCTATGCCAAGTGTATGTGCATCATCGTTGAGATGTTCTTCAGTAGCGATTAGAGGCAAATCAAGCGCCGCGCTAAGGTCGCGCGCCACGCCCCTTATGCTTAGGCAATCGCCGCGGTTTGGAGTGAGCTCGATTTCGATTAACGTGTCGTTAAATAGCGAATATTCGCGAAGTTCCTTGCCCAAAGTAAGCTCGCCGATGCTCTCGTCAAGTAGCATAATGCCGTCGTTTAGCTTGGGTAGCCCAAGCTCGCTAGCCGAGCAAAGCATGCCCGAACTCTCCACTCCGCGAAGTTTGGCTTTTTTGATTTCCATGCCGTTTGGCATAACGGCTCCCACTAGCGCGCAAGCTACGGTTTGACCCGCCGCTACGTTTGGCGCGCCGCAGACGATTTGGAGAGGACTATCCCCGCCCGCGTCCACGCTACAGACGTGTAAGTGGTCGCTATTTTCGTGCGCCTCGCAGGTAAGGACTTTTGCGACGACGATTTTAGCGGGTACTTCCACGCGCGAAACGCTGTCTACTTCAAGTCCGATTGAATTTAACTTTTCGCAAATTTGCTCGCTTTTCAAATTTGAAATATCGATGAATTCATTTAACCAATTTGTGCTAATTATCATTTAAACTGCTCCAAAAGCCTGATGTCGCCCTCGAATAGGCTGCGAAGGTCGGGTATGCGGTGAAGAAGCATGGCAAATCTCTCCACGCCGAGCCCAAACGCGTAACCGCTGACGTTTTCAAAGCCCACCGCCTTAAAGACGTTAGGATCGACCACGCCCGCGCCAAGCACTTCTAGCCAGCCCGTTTGCTTGCACACGCGACATCCCTCTCCATGGCAGAAAATACAGCTGATATCGACCTCCGTGCTAGGCTCCGTGAATGGAAAGAAACTAGGGCGAAATCTCACGCGCACGTCTCCAAACATATATTTTAGAAAGTTTTCGAGCATGTCTTTCAAATTTGAAAAGCTCACGCCGTCGCCTTCTTCTACGACAAGTCCCTCGACTTGGTGAAACATCGGCGTGTGCGTAATATCGAAGTCGCGGCGAAAAACCGTGCCCGGAGCTATCATACGAATAGGCGGCTTGCCGGCTTTTTCCATAGCGCGGATTTGCACGCCGCTAGTGTGGGTGCGAAGAAGCCTCTCGCCACTGAGATAAAAGGTATCTTGCATAGTGCGCGCGGGATGATATGGAGGGAGGTTTAGCGCCTCGAAATTGTGGAAATCGTCTTCGATGAGCGGACCGCTTTCGACGCTGAAATTTTGCGCGACGAAATAATCCACAATCTTATCCATAGTAGCCATCACAGGATGTAACGCGCCGGTGCTCAAAGGTTCGTCAAAGAGGCTGATATCTACGGCGTCTCGTCGCATTTTTTCGCGCACGAACTCGGCCTCTAAAACCGCCTTTTTCTCGGCGATTAGCGCGGTGATTTCGTCCTTTTTCTTGTTTAGTTTGTCGGCGAATTCTTTTTTGGCTTCGCCCGCTAAGTCTTTTAATTTGGCGAACTCGGCGGTGATTTCGCCTTTCTTGCCCAAAGCCTCGACGCGGATTTTATCGAGTTCTTCGAGGTTTACCGCGGCTTTGATTTTATCGATTATGCTTTGCAAAATAAGCCTTTTTTGGAAATTTTTAGTTGAAATTGTATCCTAAAAAGATAAAATCCGCCTAAAAATGGGCTAAATTTAGTTCAAATTTGATATAATCGCGCAAACAAAGGAGAAAAGATGGACTGCATTTTCGATAAAATCGTCGCGGGCGAGATTCCCGCTAATAAAGTGCTGGAAAACGACAAATTTCTAGCCTTCCACGACATCAACCCAAAGGCTCCCGTACACATTCTCATCATTCCTAAAAAGCACGTGGAAAATTTTCAAGTTTTGGACGGCGAGCTTATGGGCGAGATGACCAAATTCATCCAAGAAGTCGCGGTCGCTACAGGCGTAGATAAAAACGGCTATCGCTTAGTCACAAACTGCGGGCAAAACGGCGGTCAAGAAGTCATGCATTTGCATTTTCACTTGCTAGGCGGAACGCCGCTAAAATGGACGAACGCGAACTCCAAAACCGACCCGCAAGATACGTTCTAAGGCGTTTGCATTTCAAATTTGAATAGTTCAAATTTGAAACCTTTTTAGCTTTTTGTTTTCTTAGAGAGGGGAAAGGGGCTAAAATTACGAGCCCCCCCAACGCTCTCAAAAACTCTCCTCTTCCCTTGACCCGTGCTGTAAAATAGCTTGCGATTCTACGAAAAGTGCGCTCTACGAGTGCGTTTATTTCAAATTTGAAATAGCGTTCAAATTTGAATAGAAAATATTGAATTAAAAGATAGTTAAATTCGAATTGAGAAGAGATTTATGGCGAAGCGATTTTTAGCTTACGCGGGTTGCGAGCGACGGCGAGCGACGCGATAGACTAGTGCGCTCGTCGCGACAACGCGTTTAAGCGTTTCGCGGCGCACTAGGAATAAGGCAACCTTATTCATCCGAGCGAAGCCGTTCGCGCTACTTTCGCAAAATAGGCAAGAAGCGCGAGCCGAGCCAAAATTATTCGCAAAGTTCCAAAGAGATTTTGCCGTTTTTAACTTCCGCGACGCGCACTTTTGCGTGATCGCCTTCTACTAGCGGATTTTTAAATTTGGATATGTGAAGCAATCCGTCCACGCCGTCGCGAAGAGAGATGAACGCTCCAAACGGCGCGACTTTCTTAACCTCGCCTTCAAACGTTTCGCCCACGGAGAATGGCGGCACGTCGCGGCGCTCGCGTTTGCCTCTTCCGCCACCGCGCAAGCTTTCTTTGCTTGTAATCTCGATAATATAGTCTTTTGCGGCCTCGACGCGACCTTTTTCGCTACCCGCGATTTTAACTTCGCCTTTGTCGCGGTCTAGGTCTATGCTCACGCCGAAACGCTCGATGATTTCTTTGATTGTTTTGCCCGCTTGTCCGATGATGTCGACGATTTTGCTAGGATCGACGTTGAAAAGCTCGAGTTTAGGAAGCACGTCTTCGTTGATTACTATTTTAGAATCAGCTTCTTCCATGAGTCCTAAAATATGCTCGCGACCTTCTTTGGCTTGATAAAGCGCCTCGCGGAGCACTTCTTGGCTGATGCCGCCGAGCTTGATATCCATTTGGAGTGCGGTGATACCATCGTGTGTGCCCGCGACTTTGAAATCCATATCGCCGTCGTGATCTTCGAGCCCCATAATATCGGTCAAAATTGCGTGCTTGTCGCCCTCGAAGATAAGTCCCATCGCCACGCCGGCAACGAGTTTAGGGGTCGCTACGCCCGCCGCGCGAAGCGATAGCGAGCCGCCGCAGACGCTAGCCATCGAGCTAGAGCCGTTGCTCTCCAAAATCTCGCTTACTACGCGTATAGAATACGGGCTGTTTAGATCTATGCTAGGATATAAGGCGCGTTTGGCGAGGTTGCCGTGTCCTAGTTCGCGGCGTCCCGGAGCTTTTAGCGGGCTAGCTTCGCCTACGCAAAAGCCCGGGAAATTATAGTTGAACATAAATCTTTCGGCTACGGGCGCGCTTTCGGTGAGAAATTCGTTCATTTGCGCGTCGTTATCGGAGCCCAGCGTCGTAACCACGAGAGCTTGAGTTTGACCGCGCGTAAATAAGCAACTACCGTGTGCGCTAGGCAAGATGTTTGTCTCAATCGTAATCGGGCGCACTTCGTTTAGCGCGCGTCCGTCGGCGCGGCGGCGTTCGTTAATAATTTGGTCGCGAATAATTTTGCGTTTGTATTTGCCAAGGACGTTTGCGACGACTTCTTTGCTCCAACCCTCGTTTATCGCGACGTCGCTAGCGACGATTTGGTCTGCGATTTTGCCTAATTCGCTTGCGCGTTCGCTCTTTGCCATTTGGTTGATGGCGGCTTTGACCTCGTCTTTATAGAAGCCCTCGATATACTCGGCAACGCTTTCGTTTTCAATTTCGGGTTTGTATTCTAATTTCGCGTCTTCTTTTTTGAAGTTGGCAAACGCGGTTTCGTATGCCTCGGAACCGCGCAAAATCGCCTCTGCGCCAAATTTGATTGCTCCTAGCATATCATCTTCGCTAAATTCGTTCATTTTTTGCGCCCCCGCGTAGCCCGAGCTTATCGCGCTATCCATCATAGGATCGATTGCGACGACGGGGATGATTTCTTCTTCTATGCTAGGCAAAGAGCGCATTTCTATCATTAGTAGCTCGTCGCCCACGCCGGCTAGGTAGAGGTCGAGAGTAGAGGATTTGAGCTCGCTTAGTTTTGGATTGACTACAAACTTGCCGTCGATGCAGCCTATGCGAACGCCACAAACGGCGCGATTTACTGGAATATCGCTAAGATAGAGGGCGGTCGCGGCGGCATTTAAAGATACGACTTGCAAATCTACCTCGGGATCGGCACTAAGCACTAAAACGACAATTTGAGTGGGGTACGCGTAGCCTTTTGGGAATAGCGGGCGAAGAGAGCGGTCGATGATGCGACTAGTGAGCGTCTCGAACTCGCCCGGTTTAGTTTCGCGTTTGACATAACCCCCGGGGATTCTGCCCGCGGCGTATTGTTTTTCGATATATTGCACGGTGAGGGGCAAAAAGTCCTCTTCAACCTGTGTGTCGTCGCGACTGACGGTAGCTAGAACGACGGCTTTGCCGACCCTTAATAGCGCCGCGCCCGCGGCTTGTTTGGCGACTTTGTCGATGTCGAAAATTTGGGTTTGATTATTGACTTCTATTGAAAATTGCATATTTTCTCCTTGATTTAATTAACGATTTTTTGCAACGGCAAATAATGCGGGCTGTCTTCTAGTATACGCAAAATCTCGTCCGGCTCCGGCGTGATTTTGGCTTTGTAATAAAAATCAGAATCCACATAATCGGCGATTTTTCGCGCGCAATAAACTCCGTCGGCTACCGAAATCAAGCTCTCGGCGAGATCTGTGGGTATTACGGGAGCGGCGTAAAAAACGGACTTTGCGGCTAGATTTATGAAGGTTTTTATTGCTACGAGAGCGGTCGCACCGGTTTGGCAGCCATCGTCTACGAGCAAAATATTGCTTCCTGCAAGCTCCGATAAAAGTGCGCCTTTTCGGTATTTGTAGACGTTTTTTAGAATTTTTTCTTCATAGCGACGGTGCGCCTCGCCGTAGATATAATCCTGCGTGATATCAAAAGCTCGGGCGAGTTCGTCGTTGATTACGATTTCTTCGGTTTCGCCTACGACCGCGATTTCGCATTCGGGGTTATTTGGCGCGAAAATTTGCTCGCTGAAAAAGAGCTCGTAGCTCATATTTAGGGCGTTTGCGATATTTTCTGTAAGCACTACGCTACGAAGTCCTAAGCAAACGATGATGAAGCCGCCTTCTATAAGCTCGTTTTTAGGAATGATTTCGACGAGTTTTTCCGCAGAGTCGGCTTGGTTTTCAAATTTGAAACTAATGATTTCAGACATGCTTATTGCTCCGACGTGTCTTGACTTAAAGTAGTTATGTGAGAATTAACGCCGCCTATAGGATAAAATCCGATTGTGAGATAAACGGCCTCCGTTCGCCTACCCTCAAGTCCATTTGCTTTGTTTTTAGGTTCCACGTCGCGCTTGAAGTAAAGATTAAAATTCCAACACTTCCTATTGTGAGTAAGACCGACCGTCCATGATTTCCAGTATTTATATTCTTTATCATAACCAAAAGAGCCGTATAGCTTGTATTGGTAAGGTAGCTGCAAACTCGCTTTGCCCGTAATATAGCTTGTGCGGGTA
Source organism: uncultured Campylobacter sp. (assembly GCA_900319915.1). GTDB lineage: Bacteria > Campylobacterota > Campylobacteria > Campylobacterales > Campylobacteraceae > Campylobacter. Next base: position 4,873 of record ONQI01000073.1, on the reverse strand, counting down.
TATACGTTTTGCGAGGTAAATTTCTTCTCATACGAATGGGTAATTCCGGTTGAGACAATTCCCATATTGGCTGTCGCGCCGGTTTGGACTTTTGTAAATTCTTTATATTTGTTAGAATAAATGGCGTAATTATAAACGGTAAAATCGCCTAGATACAAATTAATTCTATTATCTAAATTTCCGAACTTTTTCGCGTCCATATCGTATTCTTGACTTATACTGTGACGGATAAGTTTATCGCCTTCCGAGGTATAAAAATACTGTGTCAAACCGGCGTTGAAGTTTTCGGTCGTGTATTTGCTGTCAAGTTCGGTTAGAAAATTATCTTCTTGAACAAGAGAGTCTAATATTTGTCCGTCCGAATCTACTTTGTGATAACTCTCGGAAATAAGTTTGTTAGTCAAATTCCCTTTGTTCCCGCCTGGCTTGAGATAATCAAATTTGAAATTTATAGTGTGGTAAAACCAATCGTAATTTTTAGCTAAATCACTTGTGAGCGAGATCAAGTGATAATTTCTAAAATAATCATCATTTTTCTTGTCACGATATTTGCCGTTATGGCTTTCCAAATTTGAACCATAATCCACGTGGGTAGCGTAGAAGTTTTCAGTAAGGCTGATGTTTGCCCAATTTCCCGGAAGCATGAAATTAACGCCGATCGGCGCGTTGATTTCATATTGCCTTGCGGTAGCGCCAACGTTTCTTGTGTAGTTATGGAATTTTGTGTCTAGCGAGTAGGTAAAATTATTGGTTAAGAACGTGTCTAGATAGCTGTGGTATTGCAAAGCCGGCAGTTCTTGCACGGTAGTTTTGTTTTCATACTCCGTGCCGATTTTGGCAAGATCTACGTAATATTTCGCGTATGCGCCAAAATAGTGTTCTTTTGTGCTAATATAATAATTTGCTCTGGATTGCACGATAGAACTTTTTCCGTAGCCGCTGTTTGTATTGTTCGTAAGTTCGAAATATTCCACATCGTTGGGATATTTGAAATCAACGAGCAAGCCCTCGGTAAAATCGCCCTTAGCTAGGTAGCCCGCGAGCTTGTCGCGCTCGTATTCTATTTCCCAACCGCGGTGTTTTTGGTTTTTTAGTTCTTCTTTTTCTTGAAAGCTCTTTTTATCTGCAAAATATCCCCATTTTATTTTGCCGTTAGAATATGGCGAATCAACGAAGCGAAAGGTCGTACTAATTCCGGCGCCGCGCTCACTGCGCACTTGCGGATCTAGTTGTAGGTCCCATTCGTCATATTCTGCTATGTATATAGGTTGTTTATAAATAAACCCTTCTTTTTTTCCATATCCAAGCGTAGGGAAAAGCAAGCCAGATCGCCTCGTATCGTCGGCCGGAAAAGCGAAGTACGGCATATAAAACACGGGATAATTTCCCACGTGGAAAACGGGGTTAAAGACGTGCATCCATTTGCTTTCTTTATTGAGCCAGCCGCTTGTGTAGCTGATGTGCCAGTCTGGATCTTGGACGTTGCAGCTAGAAACAATCGAGCCTTTGGTCGAGTATTCTTTATTTGTGCTGCAACTCTCGTCGCTTTGTATCCACACTTCTTCTGTTTGGTTCATTGAAAATGACGAATCCAAAAAGACTTCATCGGTTTTTAAATTTAATCTAGCATAGTTGGCGCGGACGGCCTCGTCTTTGCCGCGAATGAGTCTCACGTCCTCAAAAAGCTCGACTATTTCGTTTTTTTGATCGTATTTGGCTTCTTTGGCGGTGATGAAATAATTTTGCGAATACGCAAGTACGTTGCCCTGCGCGTGTAAAACGTCGCCCTCGCGCGTAACCTTATCCGCCAAAAACTCCACGTTTTCGACGTTTGCGTTCAAATTTGAAATCGCTGCCGCCGTTAGAGCGCTTGCCAAACCCAACTTAATACGCTTCACAGACTACCGTTCCTGCCAGTTTGTCTTGCCAAGTTTGGCGAAGCGGGTTGCCCAGAGCCCAGGCAAATCCTAGGTAAAAACACCATTCGCTAATCACTCTCACGCAAGCTCTTGTAAGGCTCGCGAAAAACTTTGGCTTGCCTAGCATCACCGTGTCTAGGCAGACTAAATGGAGCGCTATTTTACCGAGCGTCGCGCCGTAATACCAAATAAAAAACGTGTGGTAGATGATTTTTAAAAGCGTGAGCTGTACTATCAAATTTGAAATCGCTTCGACTAACCCCGCCGCGTCTTCAAAGTGTGGTGCGAGCGCCCCCCAATATACGATTACAAAAAGCGCGCTTATTAGCACGTCGTCTATTAGAAACGCCCACGCCCTCTTGCCAAGAGGGGCGATGCGGATTTCTTCGCGGTCTAGTTTATCGATGATGTTTTCGCTCATCTAAGCGCCTGATATGCGATGTCCGAACGGTATTTCGCGCCTTCAAATTTGATTTGAGATACGAGAGAGTAAGCGGTTTGTTGCGCCTCTTTTATCGTCTTTCCAAGCCCCACGGCTACTAGCACGCGCCCGCCGCTAGCGATGAGCTCGCCGTTCTCGCTTGTGACGCCCGCGTAGGCTATATGGGCGTTTGTCGGGATTTGTCCGACCGAAATGGCGGCCTTTTTGCTTGCACCGTATGGATAATTTTTGCTTGCCATCACGACGCCCACGGCGAATTCGTCTTTTAGCGTGATTTTTTCTAGCTTTCCGTCCGCCGCGTCTGCTAAAAGTTTGCTTAAATCACCCTCTATTAGAGGCATCAAAACTTCGCATTCAGGGTCACCAAAGCGCACGTTAAACTCGAGCACGTAAGGTTCGCCCGCTACTATCATAAGCCCCACGAAAAGCACGCCGCAGAAGGGATTTCCTTCCGCTCTCATGCCCGCCAAAGTCGGTGCGACTACCTCGCTCTCGACGCGCTTGATTAGTTCCGGACTTGCGAGCGGGCTAGGAGCATACGCTCCCATTCCGCCGGTATTTGGACCCTTGTCCGCGTCCATGAGCTTTTTGTGATCTTGCGCCGCCGGGAGACTTACGAAATTTTCCCCGTCGCAAATCGCAAAAAAGCTAAGCTCAAAGCCGTCTAAATATTCTTCGATTACCACGCGTTTGCCGGCATCACCGAAGCTCTCGCCGCTAAGCATATCGCGCGCCGCCGCTTTTGCTTCGTCGCGGTTGGTCGCGATTATGACGCCTTTACCGGCGCACAAGCCGTCCGCTTTGACGACCACGCGCCCCTCGAGAGTATCTATAAACTCGCAAGCCGCGCCCAGATCGTCGGTGTTTATAAATCTAGCCGTTTTTATATGATTTTTAGCGAGAAATTCCTTCATATAGGCTTTGGAGCCCTCGAGTCTCGCCGCGGCTTTGCTCGGACCAAAAATGCGAAGCCCGCGCGCTTTGAAAATATCCACGACGCCCTCAGTCAGCGCGTTTTCGGGGCCTACGATAGTGAGATCCACGCCGTGAGAGAGCGCGAAATCCGCTAATTCATCATAATTTTTCGTTTTTACGTTTGTGGCGATTTTTTCACTCGCGCCGTTGCCCGGAGCCATAAAAATCTCACCCACGCCTTTATCTTCGCGAAGCCTTCTAGCGATGGCGTATTCGCGCCCACCACTACCGATTATCAAAATATTCATTTCCATCCTTAAAAACCCAAACGGCCGTGGCGTTGATATGCTCGGCCCTATAAAAGCCAAACTTGCGAGTAGGCGCGTGCTTTAGGTCGCAGCTCTATGGTCGCGTCACACCGCTCGCGCACGTCGTCGCCTATACTTAATTCGTTGGACCCCCATTAAAAACGCGGTTCGCACCGTTCAGGCAGTTAAAATTATATAAAATCTTTGCTTAAAATCAAATTTCAAAGCTTTTTCACGCGCTCGCGCACGTCTGCGAAAACCACGCTATCGCATTCTATTTCAAATTTGAATCCCGCTTTTAGCTCGCCTTTTTCTATTACGATAATAGGGCTTAGCGAATACGCTCCCGCGAGCTTTTTGCGGACTTTTAGCTCGGCTTTTAGCGCGGGAGGATTTTTTAGCAAGTCGCAGACGCTTTCAAATTTGAATCCGCCGAGGGCGTTGAATTTTTCGAGACTTAGCAGAATGATTTCGTCTTTTGGGGCGCGGATGATTTCGCCCGCGCTCTCGAGCGTAAATCGCGATTTTTTGCGCGGCAAGTGCGAGTAAAAGAGAAAATAGCTCCGGATTACCTTCAAATTTGAATCGTTGTCCGAAATTCTTACTCGCGCGAAGCGCAGACGGTAGTTTAGGAATTTTTCGCGGATTAGTTCAAATTTGATTTCGCGGCTTTCAAATTTGACTAGTTTTTCGTGCGTTTTTAGTCGCCATTTCGGGCTCATAAACTGAATTTGGGTGCCGAGAGGTTCTGCGAGTTCGAACGTTTCTCGGCGCGGTTCGCCATTCAAATTTGAATTGATTGCAAAAAAACACCCGCAAAAATTTTGTCTGTAGAGTTTGTCGGCGCGCGCTAGAGCCATTTGCGCCGCCGTTCCGCCGTTTTTGCGAAAGTCGGGCGCGACGAAATTTAGCCCGAACCGGGCGCAAATTTTCTCCATCGATGAAACGAGTTGCGAGAATGATTTTTTGGGACTCATGAGCAAAGTCGTGGTAATTTTTTCTTCGCCCATTTCTTTTGCAAGCTTCGCGGTGCGCTCAAAACGAAAATCAAAGCAAAACGCGCAGCGCTCGCCTTTTTCGGGCTCTTTTGCGAGAGTTTTCGCGCCCGCATACCAGCGCTCAAAATCATATTCGCCCTCAATCAGGCGCACGCCGTATTTTGCGCAGGCTCTACGCACGTCTGCAAGGCGCAGCAAATATTCGCAATACGGGTGAATATTGGGGTCGTAAAAATACCCGACAAGCTCCTCGCCGCCGCAAACTTCTCGCAAACGCGCTAAGAAATAATC
>ONQI01000023.1 GCA_900319915.1 uncultured Campylobacter sp. | reverse complement strand
TTTTCAAATAAAAATCTAGAACATTTGCTAGCGAACCATTAACGGTATATTTAATATTTTCGTTTGCATTAAAACCATTATTCCATTTTGGTGGTTGTTGAGAATAAAAATCTTCCGGAAGAAAATCTGGCTCTATTATATTAAAAAAATTTTTTATATATTTTGCCGTTTCTTGTAATTTTGCTATTTTTTGAACGATTTCTATATCTGTAACGCTTGAAATATCGTATTGTTCAATTTGTCCTGCCAAATCTAGAAAACTATCTTTAAAATTCTTGAATTTTTGTTGTTTTTCCGTCATTTCTTTTCCTTGCTCATTATTCAAATTTGAATTATTTCAGCCCTAGTTCGCTGTGCGAACCTATGCGGAGTGCGGTGAGTATGAGTTCGTCGCCGTCGATTTGGTAGATGAGAACCAAATCCGGTCTTACATGGCAATCGCGCAAACCCTTAAGACCGCCTTTTAATGCGTGGTCGTGGTATTTGGGCTCTAGTTTTTCGCCGTTTGCCAGTCTATCTAAGACGGCTTCTATTTGTGCTAGGATTTGCGCGCTTAGCTTTTTGGCGTCCTTTTTGTAGGAGTTTGAATAAATAAGGCGATATTTAGCCATTCAAAATATCCTCGTGCATTTCTTTCGCGCTCGAATACGATTTGATTTTGCCGCTTTTGTAGGCTTTTTTGGTTTCTTCTAATTCGCGCAAAAGCTCTGCTTCAAACTCCGGCGTGAAGCCGTTGACGGTCAAATTTGAACCCTTTTGCAAAGTAAAATCTAACTTTGGTTGCGTTTTTAGCAGAGCTTTGATGGCGTTAAATAGATTTTGGTTGCCGTTGTTGATTTGAAGGGTGATTTGCATAATTTTCCTTTCATTTTTAAATTTGATTATACCAAATATAAATCAAATTTGAATATTCCATTTGATTTTAGCCAAGATTTCCGCCGCTTTGACGTCCAAATTTGAAATCTCGTCTATGATTTGGCTTGGGGTTTTGTAGTCGGCGGTTTCGACTTTGTTAGGATTTTTTACAGAGAGATCGTAAGACGGAGCGAGGACGCTGGAAATATCCACGCGCCACGAGTTTTCGCTATCGCTTCTCTCGTCAAACCTAGCCAAAAAGTCCGCGAGGTCGGCCTCGGTAAGCGGGCTTGTTTTGCCTAGATTTCTATTCAAATTTAATTGATAATACCATATTTCGCGCGTCGGTTCGCCTTTTTTGAAAAACAGCACTACGGTTTTGACGCCGGCGGTAAAGACTTTGGCAGGTAGGTCGAGGACGGCGTAGAGATTGCAGGTGGTTAGCAACTCTTTGCGCAAAGCTGCGGCGTCGGAGTTGGAAAGAAAGGTGTTTTTGATGACGATGCCCGCGTTTGCGCCCGCGCGGAGGCTGGCGATGAAGTGCTGCAAGAACAAATACGCCGTTTCGCTAGTTTTGATGGGAAAGTTTTGCTGGACTTCGGCGCGCTCCTTGCCGCCAAAAGGCGGATTGGCGATGATGAGGTCGTAGCGCTGCGAGCTTTGGATAGAGCGGACGTCCTCGGCGAGGGTGTTTGTGCGAACGATGTTGGGCGCTTCTACGCCGTGGAGTATCATATTCATGATGGCGATGACGTAGGGTAGAGGCTTTTTCTCTTTACCATATAACGTGCGCTCTTGGAGGGTTCGCATATCCTCAGCCGAGCCCGCTAAGCGGCGCAGATAGTCGAATGCCTCGACAAGGAAGCCCGCGGAGCCGACCGCGCCGTCATAAATCCTATCGCCGATGCGCGGCTTGAGGGCTTTCACAATAGTGCGAATGAGCGGGCGCGGGGTGTAGTATTCGCCGCCGTTGCGACCGGTGTTGCCCATGTTTTGGATTTTGTCTTCGTAGAGGGCGGAGAGCTCGTGTTTTTCCGCGCTGGTTTGAAACTTCATCGAAGCGATGATATCGATGACGTCGCGCATATTGTAGCCGCTTTGGATTTTGTTTTTGAGTTCGGAGAAAATCTCGCCGATTTTGTATTCTAGGGTATCGGGCGAGGCGGCGGAGACTTTGAAACTCGCTAAATACGGGAATAGTTTGGTATCTACAAAGACCTTGAGGTCGTCGCCGGTGAGGGCGCGGTGAAAATCTAGCTTGCCGTCTTTGGTCGGATACGCCCACGTGCTCCACGAAAACTCGGGTGCGAGAATGGGCGAGTAGGTCTTGCCATTTAGCGCGGCTTCGCCGGCTTTTTCTTTTTCTAGGTCTTCGAGATATTTAAGAAAGAGCAGCCACGAGGTTTGCTCGACGTAGTCAAGCTCGTTTGACGCGCCTGCGTCTTTGCGCAAAATATCGTCTATATTTTTGAAACATTGCTCGAACATGGAAAATCCCGTTTAATTTTTTCGTAATTTTAGCGCGTGTGACCTTAATATTCAAATTTGAAAAATATCGCAAAAATATTTGCTATTTTCAGCAATGTTTAAGCATAACGCTTGTATAATTCGAGCTCACGATTTGAGAAAGAGACGCTTTTTTAAATCGGCGTTATTTAATTTACCATTGTTAAAGTCACAATCAAGTTTTTTATAAAACGATTTTACAGGAACTTGTTAAAGCTTTAAACAATAAC
>ONQI01000072.1 GCA_900319915.1 uncultured Campylobacter sp. | reverse complement strand
GATCTCGAAAAATACGAAAAAATGATATATTTCAAAACCGCAGTTCTCATCGAGGCCGCCGCGAAATCAGCCGCGATGATTTCAAATTTGAATCCCCAAATCTACGCTGAGTATGGCAAAAACCTAGGTCTCGCGTTTCAAATCATCGACGACGTGCTAGATATCGCAAGCGACGAAGCGACGCTCGGTAAGCCCGCGATGCAAGACTTCGCCGAGGGTAAGACGACGCTGCCTTATATCTTGCTATACGAACGCATGGAAGGCGACGATAGGACCGTGCTTTTAAATCTTTTCAAAAAACCTTTGGGCGAGGGCGAAAAAGGCTGGCTAAGACTCAAATTTGAATCCACGGGCGCGCTAAAAGAAGCCGTTAAAATCGCCCGCGAATATGGCGAGAGGGCCCTTGAGGCCACGCCTAATTCAAATTTGAAAGAAATTGCCCAAAGCATGATAGATAGGAAGTTTTAATGCATTATATCAGCGTGAGTTTCACTCACAAAAACACAGACATCGAATTGCGCGAAAAACTCGCGTTTTCAGACCACGAGCGTCGCCGCGAGATTTTGCGGCTGATTGGCTCGAACGATAATATTAGCGAATCCATGGCGCTTAGCACCTGCAACCGCGTGGAAATTTTTGCCGTTTGCGAGGACGTGGAAGCCGCCGGGAAGACGATACTAAACTCGATTTCTATTCTTACCCTGGTGCCTGTGGGCGCGCTCGAGCTCAGAGCGGATATTTACGACGATCAGGGAGCGATTCACCATCTTTTCTCGGTCGCAAGTTCGCTTGATAGCCTAGTCGTGGGCGAAATGCAAATCGCGGGGCAACTCAAAGAAGCGTTCAAATTCGCCTACGAAAATGGAGATTGCGCCGAAAATATAGCGTCCGCCATGCATTTTGCGTTTAAATGCGCGGCTAGCGTGCGAAATCTCACCCAAATCAGCAAAAATCCCGTATCCGTCTCCTCCGTGGCGGTCGCCAAAGCTAAAGAAATATTCGGCGGTATAGGCGGTATGACCGCAGTCGTCGTTGGCGCCGGCGAAATGGCGACGCTAGCTTGCAAACACCTAGTAAACGCTAGCGCGAACGTGATTATTTTAAACCGCGACGTTTCCAAGGCCAAAGCGCTTGCGACGAGCCTCGGAGAGTTAGCGAGCGCGGATAGTATCGAAAAACTCCCAGAATACGTCAATCGTTATCGCTTGTTTTTCAGCGCGACGGCGAGTCCTGAACCTATTATCACAGATTCGCTTATCGAGCCGCGAGATTTTGCGAGGTATTTTTTTGATATCGCCGTGCCGCGCGACGTGGATTTGAGAGAAAACGAGCTCGTTCGCGTTTTTGCGGTCGACGATCTCGAAGAAATCGTCAAATCCAATATCGCTCTTCGCGAAGAGCAGGCAAATATTGCCTACGGCATAGTCGCTAGGAGCGTGGCGGAGTTTTTCAAATGGCTCTCGTCCAAAGGTAGCGCGGCTGCAATCAAAGCCTTACGCGGTCATGCTCGCGAGATAGCGGAGCGTGAAATCGCCAAAGCGGTGCAAAAAGGCTATCTTCGTCACTGCGACGAAGAGGAAGCCAAAAAGCTCGTCCATCAGGTGTTTAAGGCGTTTTTGCACACTCCAAGCGTCAAGCTAAAAGACGGCGACGCCAAAGAAATGGGCGCCGCGATAGAGTATCTATTCGACGTAGAAATTAAAAACGATGAAATGATAGAGGAATAAAAATGAAATATTCAAAATTTTTCGCTCCAACGCTTAAAGAAGCTCCAAAAGACGCGGTTTTGCCGAGCCACCAACTGCTCGTGCGCGCCGGCTTTATCGCCCAAAACGGCGCGGGACTTTACAACTTTTTGCCCCTTGGGATGCGTATGGTCGATAAAATCAAAGCCGTCATTCGCGAGGAAATGAACGCTGCGGGCGCGAACGAGGTGAGCTTTAGCTTTGTTACCGACGCCGAACTTTGGAAACAAAGCGGACGGTATTTCAAATTTGGAAAAGAGCTCCTTCGCCTAAAAGACCGTAAAGAAAACGATTTCGTCCTTAGTCCAACCAACGAAGAAAGCGCGGTGGATATGGTGCGCGGCGTGGTCACGAGCTACAAACAACTCCCGCTTAATATCTATCAATTCGGGCTCAAATTCCGCGACGAGGCCCGCCCTAGATTTGGACTTATGCGCGGACGCGAGTTTATCATGAAGGATTCTTACAGTTTCCACGCGAACGAGGCGGATTTGAAGCGTGAGTTTGATTTGATGGAAAAAACCTACAGCCGCATTTTCACGCGCTTAGGACTTGATTTTCGCGCGGTGCAAGCCGACAGCGGCGCGATAGGCGGAAGCGGTAGCAAAGAGTTTATGGTGCTAGCCGGAAACGGCGAGGACGATATCCTCATAGCCGATAATTACGCGGCCAACGTCGAGGTTGCCGAGCGCGCTCCTCGCACCACAACCGCGCCAAAGCCAGAGACAGAAGGCACATTCAAATTTAAAACTCCTGGTTGCAACACGATAGCGGCGGTGGCCGAGTTTTTCAAAGTCGATCCGTTCTATACTATCAAAGCGGTGATGAAAAAGGCTATTTTTGAAGAAGAAAGCAGGGTGGTCGTCTTTTTCGTGCGCGGAGACGACGAACTTCAAGAAGCCAAAGCCAAAAACGCTTGCGGCGCGCTAGATATTGAAGATGCAAGCGTAGAAGAAGTAAGAGCGGCGGGACTAGTAGCGGGCTTTTGCGGGCCTGCGGGCTTGCCCGAGGGGGTGGATTTTTACATCGACCGCGAGCTTGAGGGCGCGGACGAGATGATTTGCGGCTCTAACGAAGAGGGCTATCACACCGTGGGCTTTAAAGTTATCAATTTTGGCGCTAATCGCTTTAAGGATTTGGCGGCCGCGCGCGCGGGTGATATGGCGATAAACGGCGGCGTTTTGGAACTTCGCAAAGGTATAGAAGTAGGGCACATTTTCCAACTTGGTCAAAAATACTCCTCCGCGATGAACGCCACTTTCCTCGATGAAAACGGCAAGAGCAACGCCTTTTATATGGGTTGCTACGGCATAGGCGTGACGCGTCTCATCGCCGTGATGGTAGAGGCTAGTCACGACGAGCGCGGTTGCGTGTGGAACAAGGCTTGCGCGCCGTTTGGAGTGCATATTATTATTTCAAATTTGAAAGACGAAGCACAGGTCGCGTTCGCTGGGAATCTCGAAGCCGAGCTAGAAAAAGTCGGTATCGAGGTTCTTGTAGACGATCGCAACGAGCGTTTCGGGCCAAAAATGGCGGATTTCGAGCTTATCGGGATTCCTTACGGCGTAGTCGTAGGCAAGGCGTTTGAGGAGGGCGAGGTCGAGCTAATCGAACGCAAGGGACTAGTCAAAACGCGCGTAGCCGCAAACGAAATCGTCGCTAAACTCAAAGCTCTACTATGATGTTTCGCGCTTCGCTCTCGCCGCTACTGCTCGCGGAAATCTTGTGCGTGGGCATTTATATTTATTATAACGGTTTTTTAAACTACCTTGGCGAGGTGTTTTTGAGCGGGCTCGTCGGCGTCGCGTTAATGCTTTTTGGTGGCGCGAGCACGCTGTTTTCGCGCTTTGGCACGCTTGGGCTTCGCGACGCGTTCGGCTCTTTGGGGCTTGCACTTGGTGGATTTTTGCTTGCTTTGCCCGGGATTTTGAGCGATTTTTGTGGCGTTTTTGTCGTGATTATCGCGCTATTTTTAAAGATTTTTGCTATTTTTGGCGGCGGACGCGAAGAGAGTTTCAAATTTGAAAACAGACCGCGTCAAAATGACGATTTTATCGACGTTGAAATAATATCTGAGGAGAAAAAATGAAAATACGCATAGCTAGTCGCGCAAGCGCGCTCGCTCTTTGGCAAACGGAGCATATTAGGGATTTATTACAAAATGCGGGACACGAGGTAGAAATAGTCACGATGAAGACTAAGGGCGACGTGATTTTGGATACGCCGCTTGCTAAAATCGGCGGCAAGGGACTATTTACCAAAGAGCTCGAAAACGCTATGCTCTCGGGCGCGGCCGATATCGCCGTACATAGCCTAAAAGACGTGCCTACGCAGTTTGAAGCAGGTCTCAAACTCGCTTGCGTCTGCACCCGCGCCGATACTCGCGACGCTATGCTAAGTATGAAATATTCTAGTCTAGACGAGCTTCCGCACGGCGCGAGACTTGGCACTACCTCGCTTCGCCGCCGCATGCAAATCCTCGCTCGCCGCCCGGATCTAGAAATCATCTCGCTTCGCGGTAACGTCAATTCGCGTATAGAAAAGCTCAAAAGAGGGGATTTTGACGCGATAATTCTCGCGATGGCGGGCATAAATCGCTTAGGTCTTGACGCGCTTGTTACCCACGTCGCTCCACTAGATACCGTGCCCGCGATGGGGCAAGGCGCTCTTGGCATCGAGGCGACCACCGCAAACGCCGAGATTTTAACGGCGATTGATTTCCTCAACGACGAAAAAACTATAATCGAAACCACGATAGAGCGCGCCTTCGTCGATACTCTAAACGGCGGTTGCCAAGCCCCTATCGGCGTGCACGCCGAGCTCTCGGGCGAGAGCGTGAAAGTCCGCGCCGTCTTGGGACTAGTGGATGGAAGCGAAGTGTTAAGCGATGAAAAAACCTTCGCGAAAGCCGACTACGAGAGCGCCGGCGTAACTTTCGCGAATGAATTTATCGCTCGGGGGGCGAAAGAATTGCTCGCTCGCGCGGAAGAGATGGCGAATAATATTTGATTTAGCGACCTTGTTTTGCGTAGTTCAAATTTGAATATTCAAATTTGAACTACAGATCTCCCATATGAAAATTTATATTTTTTATTAGTATTCTATTTATTATCTATTTATATTTAATGTTTTTTTAACGTAAACCGATATATAATCTCTCTTGATGAGGAGGGATACTACAATGTTTAAAACTAAATTATCCAAAGTCTGTGCGACGGCTCTTTTGGCAAGTTGCGCTAGTGTGTCTGCTTTCGCTTATAGCGATGTCGGCATTTTTGATCCTAACACTAATACGCAAGTGTTTACTATGCGTATTTTAGAAGCCGGCGATAGTTATGTAAGCGATGATAAAATCAAGAAGGCTGATTGGTCGTTTACCGCTACACAAAGAACCAATATAGAAACAGCCGCTAGATTATACGCGGAAATGCTTGGTAAAGGTAGTCTTCAAACTTCGCCGGTAATGGTGCGAGTGGTCGGGGCATACGATCCCCAAGATCCTACAAACGCTTTTGCGGGTCCCGAGGGTCTTGTCAAATATAACGGTACTGATATAGTTTGGCCATATACTACGGCTCAGATAAACGGTGTAGATATCACTACCGATAAAGATTGGAAAGGCTTCGCGGCCGCCGTTACAATTAATCAAGGCAATTCTCGAGCCGCCGAAAAACTTTCGCAATTGCCGCCCGATAATAGCCTTCTAGTTACAGTCTATCATGAATTGGGACATG
>ONQI01000025.1 GCA_900319915.1 uncultured Campylobacter sp. | reverse complement strand
TTTTAGCTTTATTGCCAAGTCCGATTTTATTTGAAAATGCGGTAAAACTGCTATCTAATAGACGCAAATCCAAAAACTGCAAAAATTCATCTTGCCTAAAAACGATATTTTCGCCGATTTTTTTGAAAAATCTCTCTTTAAATTCGTCCTTAAACTCAGAACCGACAAGCATAAATTCAAACAACTTTTCAGCGTTTGAAACCGCCATAGCTCTGACGTCGCGGAGTGTTGCGAACTCAGCCTTTAAATTTTCGATAAGCTCAATTTCTTGCATTTTCCAGCCTTTTTTAAAAAATCAAATTTGTAGATTTTAGCGAAATTTTAATTTTAACGCCTTTAAAATCTCTAATAATGTGTAATTTGAATATTCAAATTTAAATTGCATAAAAGAAGAAAAAAGCGAGAAGTGATTCAAATTTGAGTATTCAAATTTGAATCACTCGCAAGCGTGGGGAGTGCGAAGCGAGCGTGAAAGGAGCCGAAAAGACGGGCTACACGACCCGTCTCATCGCACTTAAATTAAAATCTCCAACCGATGCTTAAACCGGCGTTAAGCGAATTGTTGTTTTTTGAAAGCTCTCCGCCGAAGTTAGTTTGCACGGTAACGCCTTTGGCGTAATCTAAGCTAACCCCAAAACCAAGCAAAACCGAATCTTTTGGTCCGCGCTTTGTGGTACTGCGGAAGCCATACGCGCCATAGTCTTTAAAATGCGCTTCGCTGTGATAATCGCCGCTTAGCAATTCGTGTCTCCAAGCCGCTAAGGTATTTAAACGAAGACCTACTCCCGTGCTATTTGGTACTCTTAGAGATAGTCTTGCACCAAGAGCGGTTTTTAGACTTTGGCAGTTTTTGCTATCTACCTCTAAATTTACAGCATCGCCTTCTTTTTCTTCTACTCTAGGTCTTTTGGTGGCGGCGTATTCTAGCCAAGCTACAGGACCAAAGATCATATCTTGACTTGTACTATCCCAACCACCTCCTATCAAAGCACCGGCAGTAGGAGAGAAATAATGACCTTTAGGCTCTTTGTAATAGCCGTTTATACTTACTTCTCTTTTCATATTGGTTTCTTCAAGACCGAGTCTAGCTTCTCCCATGAGGTATCCGCCATTCCAAGAGCCCGGAGAGAAGCGGCCATGAACGCCGGCAAATCCGGAATTAGATTTTATTCTATCGTGATGGTGGTCTTTTACGTTTTCTTCGTTTTTGCTGATATCAAAGTGGAAACCGAGAGTAAGCCCGTTGTCTCTTATGGTTTCGGCTCCGGCTAGCAAACCCCAGCGAGTACTATCGCTTCTAAGGTTATTGTCGAAGTGGCGATCGTAATGATAAGCGTAAGGACTTACCCAAGCCTGCCAAGTACTAGAATTTGAATCATTTAGATATTTTGAATTTGAAACTCCTCCTACTTGCGAAAGCAAATGACGAGCTAACATAAGGTTTAGTTCGTTTTGGTGAGAAAGAGACGAACGAGCGGCCACATCGTAGCTCTCTGCGCTTAGTTGAGAAAGAGCGGGAGCGATTTGAGAACCGTCGCTAGACGAGAAGTCTATAGCGCTAAACAAGTTTCTCATATCCCCCTTAGCTTCTTTAGATACGCCATATAAAGCCGAGCCTACATCTTCGCCACTAGGATTTGACGCGTAGCGAGAGTATGCGTTCGAGGAACGAGACACTCTGATAGAAGGCGAATCCGGATCTTGATCTTCAAGAGTAAAATCAAGTGTAGGAGAAGAGTTTGCAGCGAGACTAACGTTAGTAAAACCTCCGTTCACGCCTTCAATAGTTTCAACCGGATAAGCCGTCTCTATAAGAGAGTTTGTGGCGTAATAATCCTTAACGGGGCGAAGTACATACGAACCTGCTAAAGTGGCGCTGTTGGCGCTTACGCCGGCTACGTCACCCGCAGAGTTAAACCCTACTTCCAAAGTCGCTCCGGCCGCGTTAGTAAAGTTATCGGTTACCACCGCGCCCTCGTTACTCAAAGCCAAATAAGAATTATTCAAATTTGAAAGCGAATACACGATTGTCGCTTCCGTGATAGTTAGGCGACCGCCAAGAACCGACATAGCCAAACTGTTCGCGCCTTTTATCGTGCCGTCTAGCGTCATCGCAAAATTATCGTCGCCTTGAGTCGTATCGGCTGTGCCGTCAGCATTTGAAGCGGCGCCAAA
>ONQI01000123.1 GCA_900319915.1 uncultured Campylobacter sp. | reverse complement strand
TCTTTAGCGCCCCTAGACAAGATCTTGGCGCGAAAGTTCTTATGGATTTGGGGCTTGACGAGCGACTTTTCGGGACGAAACTAGACGAAAAATTCGCCAAAAAACTACGCGAACATTTTGGGCTTACGCGCCAAAAAGAGACGTTTTTATACGATTTGCGCGGCTCGTTTGACGTCGACGCTGCAAGCGTTATTTCAAATTTGAAACTTAGCAACGACTACAAAAAAGCCGCTAAACAGCCCATCGTGCGCCAAATAAACCCGCGAGCTTTGCTCGAAATCGCCATAAACATGCCGCTTTGCGAATGGCTCGGGCTAAACACACCCTCGCGCATAGCAAGCGCGAAAAGGCTTGGCGTGTTTGACGAAAAATTGCCCTTTAAAGTCGACGACGCGGGTTTTGAACGACTCGACACCATGCAAAAAATCCGCGCGGTAGAAAAGCAAAAATCGGGCGCGGTAGAAAAAGCGCTAAAAGAACTTAAAACAAAGGAAAAATCGTGATTTGCGTGGATCTGGGCTCAAACACGCTTCGCGCCTGCGAAATGGACGACGCGCTTCGTATCGGCAAACGCGCCGAAATCATCGTTGGGAGTGCTGCGGGACTAAGCGAAAAGGGGCTTGCTAAAGCGGCGATGGAGCGCGTCAGGGCTGGCGTGGAGCAAATAGTTAGCGAGTTTGATTTTTCGCGCGACTACAAGGCCGTGGCGACCGAAGCTTTTCGCGTCTCGCCCAACGCTGGGGCATTTTTTGATGAGATAGAGCGCGATTTTGGCGTCAAATTTGATATCATCGACCCCGCGCTCGAGGCGTCCCTCACGCGCCTTGGCATCGAAAACCGCGCCGCAGCTTTAGGACTTGACGTGTCGCGCTCGCTTAGCGTAGATTTAGGCGGAGCAAGCACGGAGGCGTGTTTTGGCGAGGTTAGCCGGAGCTTTCGCTTTGGGATAGTGAGATTTTGGGAAGCTTGCAATTGCAACGCGAGCGAGTGCGAAAAACGCGCTCCCGCCATAGTCGCGGAGGCGAAAGCGTTTGTCTCGCAATTCAAATTTGAAAGCGTGATTTTAACCTCCGGCGTGCCGACCACGGTCGCGGCGATTTTGAGCGGCATGGATTATGCAAACTACGACCCCGAGCGCATAAACGGAGCGAAACTCACACTAGAAGACTTCGCGCGCGCTCGCGAAATCATAGAAAAAGCAGCCGACGCGGACGCTCTAGTGGGCGCGGGTCGCGCGGGACTCGTGATAGCCGGCATTTGCTTGCTGAGCGCTTTGCTAAAAGACGCGCAAAAGCCGTTCATAGTCATAGACGACGGACTACGCGAAGGCGTGGGCGTGGCGTGCGCTCGCTCAATACTAAACAAAAGGAGAAAAAAATGAACGTTAGAAATCAAATCTTAGAAGACATCAAAACCGCAATGAAGAGCGGCGACACCTTTGCTCGCGACACTTTGCGCCTGCTTAATTCGGCTCTTAAACAAATCGAGGTCGACGAGCGCGTGGAACTTAGCGACGAGCGAGTTTTCGCCATACTTCAAACCCAAATCAAACGCCGCCACGAATCAGCGGAACAATACCGCGCGGGCGGACGCGAGGATTTGGCGGATAAAGAACTAAAAGAGGCCGAACTTATCGGCTCGTATTTACCGGCGCAGCTTAGCGACGAAGAACTTGAAGCAAAAATGCGAGAAATCATCGCCCGCATAGGCGCGAGCGGCGCGAAAGATATGGGCGCCGTGATGAAAGCGGCTAAAGAAGAGCTAGGCAGCGCGTGCGAAGGTAAGCGCATGAGCGAGTGGGCGAAAAAGTTGCTCGCCTAAAGGCTCGCGCTTTTTCCGCTTCGCTATGGCGCTTGTAATCGGCGTTTTAGAGGCATGCCTTGGCGTGAGCGCGGTGCTTATGATTTGCAACGCCTACGAAAAATACATGGCAAACTAATTCAAATTTGAAAGCGGTTTTGTGCGAAATCGCCCCCGACCGCTTTCATCGCTCAAATTCAAATTTGAATATTCAAATTTGAACCCCCAAATTTCGCTATTTCCGCCCTTCTTCGTCGTTTAACGCAACTTTAAGCATTTTTTTAGTAAAATCGCACTCTTTTTTAATAAATTTAGTTGAAAGGAAAAACTGTGCCAACCATCAATCAATTGGTTCGTAAAGAGCGCAAGAAAGTGACTGTAAAGTCTAAATCTCCGGCGCTAAAAAATTGTCCTCAAAGACGTGGAGTTTGCACTAGGGTTTATACCACAACCCCTAAAAAACCAAACTCGGCGTTGAGAAAAGTTGCCAAAGTAAGGCTAACAAGCGGCTTCGAAGTCATCAGCTACATCGGCGGTGAAGGTCACAACCTCCAAGAGCACAGCATCGTGCTAGTTCGCGGCGGTCGTGTCAAGGACTTACCGGGTGTGAAATACCACATCGTGCGCGGCGCGCTCGATACGGCAGGCGTTGCGAAGAGAACCGTTTCTCGCTCGAAATACGGCGCGAAACGTCCAAAAGACGCTAAGAAATAATTTGTCGCACAGACCCCGCCCGCGGATTTGGTAGGGTTTGAGTAAAATTTAAATTTGAAGGAAATTTAATGAGAAGAAGAAAAGCTCCCGTCAGGGAAGTAATGCCGGATCCAATTTATGGCAATAAGGTAATCACTAAATTTATTAACTCACTTATGTACGACGGCAAAAAGAGCGTAGCCACAGAAATCATGTACGGCGCGCTCAAAGCCATCGAAGCAAAAAACGGCGAAGCCAAAGGCATCGACGTATTTACAGAGGCTATCGACAACGTTAAGCCTATTATGGAAGTCAAATCTCGCCGTGTGGGCGGCGCGACCTACCAAGTACCGGTAGAAGTTCGCCCTGCTCGCCAACAAGCCCTAGCGATTCGCTGGATTATTTCGTTCGCTCGCAAACGCACAGAGCGCACGATGATAGAAAAACTAGCCGGCGAGCTTCTAGACGCTGCAAACTCCAAGGGTTCTGCTTTCAAGAAGAAAGAGGATACCTACAAGATGGCAGAGGCAAACAAGGCGTTTGCTCACTATCGCTGGTAGGAGGTCGATATGGCTAGACAAACCGTTCTTAGCAAAGTTAGAAATATCGGTATCGCCGCTCACATCGACGCGGGTAAAACCACTACGTCTGAGAGAATTCTATTCTTCACGGGTATGAGCCACAAAATCGGTGAAGTTCACGAAGGCGCGGCGACTATGGACTGGATGGAGCAAGAAAGAGAGCGCGGTATTACTATTACTTCCGCGGCTACTACTTGCTTTTGGAAAGAGCACCAAATCAACCTTATCGACACCCCGGGCCACGTCGACTTTACTATCGAGGTCGAACGCTCTATGCGTGTTCTTGACGGTGCCGTATCTGTATTTTGCGCCGTCGGCGGCGTCCAACCGCAATCCGAAACCGTTTGGAGACAAGCGAACAAGTATCGCGTTCCAAGAATTGTTTTTGTAAACAAAATGGATCGCGTGGGCGCTAACTTCTTTGGCGTAGAACAACAAATCAAAGACCGCCTCAAAGCAAATCCTGTGCCTATTCAAATCCCTATCGGCGCAGAGGACG
>ONQI01000070.1 GCA_900319915.1 uncultured Campylobacter sp. | reverse complement strand
TTATAAATATCAAAATATCACGCGCACGGGCAAACCTCGTTTTCCCGTATTTCTACGCGTCCGTAGCGATAGCGGACTGTGATTCAAATTTGAATGGCAATTATTTAGATTTTAAATTTGAATAGATTTCGAGAAATCCGATAAATTTATGCTCGCGATAGCGAGCCGGTCACGCGAAGCGGTGGGTGTGGGGAGCGCGTGCGCTCCCGCTTGCAAAGACGAGTCTTGCTCGTCTGCGAAATTAGAATTTAAGGTCGAACACCCACACGCCTATCGTCATCACAATCGCAGTGATGAGGAAGATGCTGAGGATGTTGAGCCAAAATCCAGCTTTTATCATATCCGAGATTTTCATATATCCCGAGCCATACGCGATAGCGTTAGGCGGTGTGGCGACAGGAAGCATAAAGGCGCAAGTAGCCGCGAGCGCCGTTGGTATCGCAAAGAGTAGAACGTTGTGCTCAGTGTAGCCAAGTCCGGTAGCAACGCCGATAATAACCGGCAAGAATGCCGCCGCGGTAGCCGTATTCGAGGTGATTTCGGTGAGGAATATGACTAGAGCGGTTACGATTAGTATCATCACAACCACAGGCATTGAGCTTAGGGCGGAGACTTGATGTCCTATCCATAGCGAAAGACCAGTTTTGCCAAACTGCGCCGATAGCGCGAGACCGCCGCCAAAAAGCAACAATATATCCCATGGCAAATGCTTGGCGCTATTCCAGTCCATGACGCGCTCGCCGTCGGCTTTCGCCGGCACGATGAAGCAAAGCACGGCGATAGTCATCGCGATAACGGTGTCGAGGCTACCGATTTTGATATCCATAGATTTGAAGATAAATCCTAGGAAAGTCCAGCATAGAGCCGCGGCGACAAATAAGAAGCCTACGATTTTCTCAGGTGCGGTTACGGGTCCTAGCGCGTCTAGCTCGCTTTTGATGACTTCGCGACCGCCAGGGATTTCGTCGATTTCAGGCGGGAAAAGCACGTAAACAAGCAAAGCCCAGCACGCCGCAAGCAATATAAGCGCTAGCGGAACGCCCATCATCATCCACTCGCCAAAGCCGATTTCGACGCCAAATTCTTTGAGGTTAGCCACAAGTAGCGCGTTTGGAGGCGTGCCAATTATGGTACCAAGAGAACCAAGCGATGCGGAGTAGGCGATACCGAGCATCAACGAAATACCAAAATTCGTGCGGAGCGCGGCGGTTTTTTCTTTGATTTTACCGACGATGTCTTCGCCGCCGTGAGCCACGACGTTGGCCATACCGCCTTGCGCGCCCTCGGCGATGAGTTTTTTATCGATATTTTCTAGTTGAGCGGTGATTGCGCCCTCTTTTACGGCGTTTTTCTTGAGCAAGTTATCGACGAGTTGGAGTACGCTTAGACCTACCGGGAGCATCATCACGGCGGTGGCTGTGTTGCTAACCCACATAGACAGGAAGCCGGTGCCTAGCATAAAGCCCGCGACGAGTTTGCGAGGGCTGGTGCCGACTAGCAAAACGATACTAAGAGCTATGCGCACGTGCAAATTCCAGCGTTGCATGGCCAAAGCTAGCACGAAGCCGCCCATAAATAAGAAAATCGTATCGGCCGCGTATGGCGTAACCGCCGCTTTAAAGGCGTCCACGCCAAAAATCGGGAAAAGCACCATAGGAAGTAGCGCGGTTGCCGGAAGCGCGATAGCCTCGCTCATCCACCAAATACCCATTAGCGTGCCCACCGCCGCGACGACAGGCATCGCGTCTACGTTTAGCTTTTTGCCGTTAGCGGCTTCGAGCGCGATTGCGCCCGCGTCCGCGGGTATGCTATAATATACTAAAAGCGCACAAATTACGCCACCAAAAAGGCCGATAAGCTGAACCCAATTGGTTTTCTTATCGACTGGAACTACCGGTTTGTCTTTCATTGACCAGCCTTTCTGTTAAATTATGGGCGAATTCTAACTTTAAATTTGAAATATTGTTACGATTTTGCCAAAATTTGCTTAAAAAATAAAAATTATGTGTAGATTGGTAACAAGCGCGGTTTCAAATTTGAAATGAAATCGCGTTTTGAACGCGACTTGCGTTGTTTCAAATTTGAATGTTAATTTAATCCTTTTTTAACCAAATTCGTCGCATAATTATTCTAACCATTTACCAAAGGAGAAAAAATGAAAAATTTACTTCTAAACGCAGTTTTAGCGGGCGCGCTCGCGGTTACTTTCGCCGGCTGCTCCAGCAAAGCCAAAACCGTCAGATACTGGGAAAATCAATCTATCGCTAAACTCGAGGCCGCCATCGATAAATGTAACAAAGCCGACGAGCTAAGCGCGACCGAAAAAGAAAGTTGCGAAAACGCGAAGGAGGCTTATCGCAATTTTCAAAACAAAATCATCGGCGATAGAAACGCGCCAAAAGACGCCAACATGAGCGCGCCGCTAAAATAACACTTCGCGGTGCCTCCGCGCCCCGCCCGTCTAAATTTCGAATTTAATTCAATAAAGTAGATTCAGTCCGCGTTAGTCGGACAATCACGCGAAGCGTGGGATTTTTGGGTGGCGAGCTCCGGGCGTAAAGGCGGGCTTTGCTCGCCTGTGCAATTCAAATTTGAAATCCGTATTTACCTTAATAGGGAGTTCAAATTTGAATTACTTGACAAGTTCTTTGATTTTGGCTTCGAGCGTGTCTTTGTCGGTATGACCGAGGTATTTGGCGACGATTTCGCCGCTTGGAGCGAGCAGTAGGGTGTATGGCGTGCCTATCACGTCGCCAAGCTCGCCCGCGAACTCCACGCCGCCGCTCGTAGCTATTTCGTAGCGAGGTTTGTGCATTTTTATCCATTTTTCCATGAACGAGGCGCTTTTTTCTTCGAGTAACACGCCCACGACGATAACGCGCCCGGCGTAGCGCTCCGCAAGATCGTTAAATAACGGGATTTCGGCTCTGCACGGCGGGCACCAAGTGTTGAAAAACGCGAATAAAACGGGCGTCTTACCCGCACCGCTTTTCAAATTTGAATCAATAAATTTAGTCCGCGTAGTCGGACGCGTAACGCTTGCGCTGGGTTCGGGGGTGGCGAGCCCCGGGCGTAAAGACGGGCTTTGCTCGTCTGCACAATTCAAATTTGAGCCTTCAAATTTGAACCCGTTTTCGCTTTTTTGCAAGACGATTTGCCCGCCGCCTCGAAGCGTCAGCGCGAACGGCTCGCCGATTTCCCGCGCTTGCGAAATCGTCAAAAGTGCCCATAAAATCATAGTCAAAAAGCAATTTTTTTTCATTTTGTTTTCCTTTTTTGAATATTATAGCAAAAAATCAAAATCTTTGTCACAAATTCAGGTATATTTAAGCATTTCCCTTGTATAATTCCATCTCACGAAAAATGAAAGAC
>ONQI01000076.1 GCA_900319915.1 uncultured Campylobacter sp. | reverse complement strand
TAAACGACGAGCGCAAAAATCTTAAAATTATACAAAAAATAAAAATAAATTTAGTTTAAAATCATAAAAAATAGAGAGCAAAATGGAGTTTTAATTAAAATTTAAGAAAGAAAATTTCAAATTTTAAATCACAATACGACCGGTTCAACGATTGGTTGAGGCGGAAGTTTGACGCTTTTGGCAGTTTTGCTAAACGCGATGAGGTCTTCCACACTTTGCACCGTCCAAGGCAAGCGGCGCAGGCTCTCCGCCATGATGTCGGCGGCGGCGAGCGCGTCGCTAAGGGCGCGGTGATGGACGCTCACGATGCCGAGCAATTCTTTGAGCGTGCCAAGACCGTATTTTTGAGAAGGAATCGTGCGACGAGCGAGCTCTATCGTGCACAAACGGCGATTTAAAAGCATACCAAAGCCGCATTTTTCCATGCTCGCGCTCACAAAATCATAATCAAAACGAACGTTGTGCGCGACAAAAACTGCGTCGCCTAAAAAAAGACGAAAACGCTCCATCACGCTAGCTAAACTCGGCGCGCCGTCGAGGTCTGCGAGGGTGATTCCTGTGAGTTCGACGATATTTTCAGGGATTTCATTGGCTGCCACGAAAGTCTCAAATCGCCCTATTTCCACGCCGCCGCAGATTTTTACCGCGCCGATTTCGATGATTTGACCGCTTCTAATACCGCCATTGGTTTCGGTATCGACTACGCAAAACGTCTGCTCGCCAAAATCGCGGTTTCTCGTGGCAAGCTCGATCTTGCCGGTATCGGTACGGACTAGCTCAAGCCCCAGCAAATCCCAGCCGTGCAAATCTTTTGGCTCGATTAAGTCGGTGATTTGCTCAATTTCGCCCGCTTTTTGCAAAAAATCGTGGTAATTCAGGCTACTTTTGGCGAGTAAGTTAATAAAATTTTCTAACTTTGCTTCCAAATTTGAAACTTTAACTTATAATTTTAGCGCTTTTATCGCCTCGGCGTAATCGCCGGAGCCAAAAACGAAACTGCCCGCTACTAGCACGTCCGCGCCGGCTTCATCAAGGTCTGGCGCGTTTAGTCCCGTTACGCCGCCGTCCACTTCGATGAGACATTTGGCGCCTCTTTTGTCTATCATTTCGCGAAGCGCGGCGATTTTATTTAGCGCGCTAGGGATGAACTTTTGTCCGCCAAAGCCCGGATTTACCGACATCAAAAGCACCATATCCACTTCGGAGAGCACGTATTCGAGCGCGCTTAGGCTAGTGGCTGGATTTAGCACCACCGCAGGGCTAACGCCCGCTTTGCGGATATGCTCGATGAGGCGCAAAGGGTGATTTTCGGCCTCAAGATGAAAACTAATAAATTTTGGCGCGAGAGGCAAAAACAAATCCACGTAAAAAGGCGCGTTTTCTACCATCAAATGCACGTCGAGCGGCACGGAGCTCGCTTTTTTGGCGGCTGCGACGACGGCGGGTCCCATAGTGAGATTTGGCACGAAACGCCCGTCCATTACGTCGATGTGAATTAGGTCGGCTCCCGCGTCGCAAACAGCCTTGATTTCATCGTTTAGCCGCCCGAAGTCTGCCGAAAGTATGCTTGGCGCAACGTACATTTTTACCCTTTATTTGCTTGATTAAGGCGCGAATTTTACAGTAAATAGGCATAAATTTTAATAAAACTTCGCTATAATGCGCGCAAAAAATCGGGAGTTTTCAAATTTGAAAGGTCTAGCTTTCGCGCTCGCCCTACTCGCGGCGGCGTTTTGGTATTATGGCGTAAAATTCACGGCGACGCTGCTCATTATATCGTTTCTCGTGTTTTTTCACGAGCTCGGGCACTTTTTGGTCGCGAAATTTTTTGGCGTGAAGGTGCGCGTTTTTAGTATTGGTTTTGGACAGCGACTTTTTGGGCGCGAGATAGGCGGCACGGATTATCGCGTGAGCGCGATTCCACTAGGCGGCTACGTGCAGCTCAAAGGTCAAAACGACGCCGACCCTAGCGAGAAAAGCACCGATCCGGATAGCTACGGCGGCGTGAGCGCTTGGAAGCGTGTCGCCATACTGTTCGCGGGCCCCGCGTTTAACGTTTTGCTCGCGTTTTTGCTCTACGGGGGCGTTGGTTATTTGGGCGTGGACAAACTCGCGGCGAGCGTCGGAGGGGTGCTAGAGAATTCGGCTAGCGTGGGAATACTAGAGCGCGGCGATAAAATCCTAGCCATAAACGGCCATGAAGTGCGCGAATGGGACGAGATGAAGAACCTCATCGCCGAGTTTGGCGCGGGCGAGAAACCGCTCGAGCTAAAAATAGAGCGAGGCGGCAAGGTTTCAAATTTGAATATTACGCCGCGCGTGGGGCTATCGCGAAATATTTTTGGCGAAGAAATCCACACGCCGCTCGTAGGAATCGCGCCTAGCGGGGAGTTTGTCACCGTCTATCATAGAGGTTTTGAGAGTTTGAGCTTCGCTGCGAGCGAGACTTGGGAGGCTTCAAAACTTACGATTTTAGGACTAGAAAAACTCATTCTTGGCATCGTGCCGGTAAAAGATATGGCCGGAATCGTGGGAATCGCGGATATTACCACGCGAGCGGCGGGTCTGGGAGCTAGCACGCTCATGCTTATCGCCGCGCTGATATCGGTAAATCTTGGCCTCCTTAACCTCTTGCCGCTACCGGTGTTAGACGGCGGGCACATCGTTTTCAATCTCTACGAGATGATTTTTCGCCGACCCGTGAGCGAGCGCGTTTTCGTAGCGCTTAGCTATGCTTCGATGGCGCTCTTGCTCGCTCTTATGGCGTTTACCGTCGTCAACGACATACTTAGAATGAGTGGAGCATACAAATGAAATTAAGTGAGATTTTAGAGCGCAGCGCGGGCGCGAAACTCGTCGCGGTCAGCAAAAACGTAGATACCCCGGAGGTCGAAAAACTTATAGCGCAGGGTCAGATGGACTTTGGCGAAAACCGCGTCCAAGAGCTAAAACGCAAAATCAGCATTTTGGGGGATTCAAATTTGAATTGGCACTTTATCGGCAGGCTTCAAACCAACAAAATCAACGCCCTCGTCGCGTTGCGCCCTTGCCTGTGGCAAAGCTGCGAATCTCTCGCGCACGCCGTAGAGGTAAATAAACGCCTAAACTACAAACTTCCGACACTACTGCAAATCAACTCGGCAAACGAAGACACCAAACAAGGCGTAAGCGTGGACGAAGCCGTGGACGTATACGAACAAATCCTAGCCGAGTGCCCAAATATCGCGCTAAGAGGGGTAATGAGCATAGGCGCGCACACGGACGATACGCGCGAAATCGCTCGCAGTTTCGAAGCGACACGCGCTATATTCGAGCGTCTCGCCCCACATGGCGCGACCATCTGCTCTATGGGTATGAGCGACGACTTTGAGCTAGCCATTAAATGCGGCTCAAACATGGTACGCCTCGGGCGCATTTTGTATAATTAATTTCGCAGGCGAGCTTTGCCCGCCTTTGCACTCTGGGCTCACACCCCAAAACACCGCGCTTTGCGTTATTGGCTCGCTGAGCGCGAGCATAAATTTATTGGATTTTGCCACTTTTCAAATTTGAAACTTCGCCGTCATTGCGAGCGAGTAAAACGAGCGTGGCAATCTAGACCTCGAACGCTCAAAAGACCTAATTCAAATTTGAACTCGCCCCACTCTCATAGATAATGAATTTTTTCAGGTTTAAAACGGTCTTTCGGCGCGGATGTTTGCGCGGCGTAGCCTATCGGGAAAAGCGCGAACGGGTGCAGATTTTCGCCACAGCCGATGATTTCGCGCACCTTTCGCATTCGCTCTTCAAATGGCGCGACGGCGAGCCAAACCGCGCCGAGTCCTTGCGCGTCGGCTTCTAGCCAAATATGCTCGCTCGCTATCGCCAAATCGATTTGCGCGAGTTCTTGGAAGCGGTTGCCCTCGGTAAAACAAGGCACGATTACCACGGGAGCGCCCGCCGCGCAGCCCGCGTATTCGCTGCAGTTTGAAAGCGCTTCTATTTTAGCCGCGTCGCGCACGACGAAAAATTCCCACGGTTGTTGGTTTCCGGCGCTTGGAGCCGCCATCGCCGCGCGTAAAATCGCGGTGATTTTCTCGTCCTTGACCGCGCGAGATTCAAATTTTCTCACGCTGACTCTATGAAAAATATCTTGCATGAATTGCCCCTAATTTTTGTTTATTTCAAATTTGAAAGTATCTCGCGCCCCGCTTCGTCAAACTCCCCGCCCTTTCTTAGGTGCGCTTTGCAAAACTCCACGATTAACCCGTGATAGCGAGCGAACATCTCGTTTTCGCTCATACCCGGATACTTCGCCCACACAGCCTCGCGCGCAATACCTTCAAGCCACTCGCGCGTCTCGTCGTAGCTTTCAAACTCATAGCCCAAATACGCCAAAAGCCTCGCGGTATAGCGATCGCAGACCATAATCTCACGCTCGCAACCGTAGCACAAAATCGCGTCGCAGGTCTCGCACCCCACGCCCTTTTGGTTCGCTAACCATTCGCGACTCACGCTTTGTTTGAAAGTCTCAAAATCCCCAAAATCCCCTAAAATTGCTTTGCAAAGTCCTTGCAGGCGTTTTGCCTTGACGTTTTGAAAACCGCTTGGTTTGACGAGCGCCGCGAGAGCTTCTATATTCAAATTTGAAATCATTTCCAAGCTATCCGCGCCGGCGTTTTTCAAATTTGAAAGCGATTTTAGCACGTTTTCAAATT
>ONQI01000069.1 GCA_900319915.1 uncultured Campylobacter sp. | reverse complement strand
CGCATACGCCATGCGTCCCAGCTCCCACAAGGGCGCGTTTTCTATCAAATCGACGGCTTGCTCTACGCTCATTCTTTTCACTATTTTTTCTTCTTTCAAATTTGAAAATTTTGCGCGTATTGTAGCATTTTTAGGCTAAATTTGGCTATAATTGCGCGAAAAAAGGGGAAATTATGGTCAAAAACTTGATTTTTACGGGGCTTGCGCTCGTGTTTTTCGCTTCTTGCGCGGATAACAGCATAAAGATAAATAAAGCCGAGCTAAGCGGCTCGAGCGCGGGAAAAAAGGCGCTCCCCGCTTCAAATTTGAACTGTGAAAATCCCAAACTTTACAGGGCCGAACTACCTTGCGCGGATTGTTGGGTTTTACATTCAAATTTGAAAATTTGCGGGGATAGATTTGAACTCGTAGAGTATTATGACGGCGCGAAAGCAAGCGCGAAAAAAGACTTCGTCACACTTGGCAAAGTCGAGCGCAAGCACGATATTTGGACGCTTCGCGCAGATTCAAATTTGAAAACCAATTCAAATTTGAAAGCCAAAGGCGAGGAAATCGTCCTCCTTAAAAACCTCGGCGGCGGCTCGCTCATACGCCTCGCGCCCGATGGCACCGAGCCTAGCGGGGTTCTGCGCGAATATTATATTTATAGAGCGCGTTAGTGCTAAAATTTATCGCTCTACTGCGCCACAACCGCAATTTTCGTCTCATCAGCGCGGTGCAGTTTATTAGCCTTTTTGGTATGTGGTTTTCGCACACGGGCATTTTCACGCTGCTTATTGAGCTAAATGCACCCGTGTGGGCAGTCACGGCGACCGCGGCGATGGCGTTTGTGCCTTCTATTTTCCTTGCGCCTATTAGCGGCATCATCGTAGACAAAATCCCGCCAAAACGCCTTCTTGTCATCGTTATGAGCATTGAAGCCGTCAGCGTGCTCATGCTCGTGTTTATCGATACGCTCGCGCTCCTTTGGTTGCTACTCGTCATTATTTTCGTGCGTATGGGCGTGGGCGGCGTGGCGTTTCAGGTCGAAATGAGCCTGCTGCCAAAGTTACTATCCAAAAAGGGCGTCAAACTCGCCAACGAGATTCACTCTATCATCTGGGCAGTCGCTTATACCCTTGGCATGGGACTTTCGGGCATTTTTATTTATTATTTTGGCGTGATAAACGCGTTTCTTTTTGACTTCGCGCTGTATTGTGTGGGCTTTGTTATCATGTCGCGGCTAAATTTGCGGGCGTTCGCTAGTAAAAACACCGACAAAGTATGGCAAATGTTGCGCGAAGGTCTAGGCTACCTGCGCTCGCATCCACTCGTAGCGCACCTCATCGCCCTGCACGCGTTCGTGGGCGTCACGAGCTATGACAACCTCATCGCGCTTTTGGCGAACTATGAATACAAGGAGATTTTGAGCGCCTCGCTCGTGATAGGGTTCATGAACATGGCGCGCGCGGTTTCGCTCATCGTTGGACCCATTGTTTTGAGTCGCTTCATAAACGCGCGTACCTTGCCGTTAGTGATGCTAGGACAGTTCGCCGGAATCGCGCTTTGGTCGGTGCTTCAGTTTAATTACTGGATTTCATTTATCGGACTTTTTGCAGCCGGATTTTGCATTTCGACGATTTGGTCTTATACTTTTACGCAGCTACAAAATAACTGCGACTCGCGCTTTTACGGACGTGTTATCGCTTATAACGACATGGTTTATTTCATCGTCGCGGTCGGCGTGAGCGCGCTTATCGGTTTGCTTTTCGAGCTTGGGGCGAGCCTCGCGCTCATCACGTTTGGCATGGGCGCGACGTTTATCGTCGGCGCGCTTTATTACCTGTATATCAGGCGAAATTACGGGATTTAATTCAAATTTGAAAGGTTTACAATGACAAAAATTATTTTTGGTTCCAACGAGGGAAACGCGAAAAGCGTCGCCGAATACATCGGCGCTAAACTTGGCGCGAGCGTGATAAACGCGGCGGATTTAAGAAGCGAGGATTTGGCGGCAGACGGGCTTATTTTCGTGGCTAGCACGCACAAAGGCGGCACGCTACAAGCCGACATGCGCGCCAAACTAGATTTAATCGCGGATTCAAATTTGAATGGCAAAAAGGTCGCGCTTGTGGGGCTTGGCGGACTTGGCAAACACGCGGACGCGTTTTGCGACGGGCTCGCGGAGCTTTTGCCCGCGCTTGATGGAGCGCAAATAGTGGGCGAATGGGGCGCGGATGGCTATCCTTTCACGGCTTCCAAAGCCTTTAAAGACGGTAAATTCGTAGGTCTCACGCTAGATCTTAAATTTGACCCAGAATGGCAAAAAAGAACAGATAAGTGGCTCGAGATTTTGAGCCTTTAATTCAAATTTGAACTCGCCTGCTATCGCTTTAAAAGCCAAAATTTCACAACTAGGAACGCGCAATGCTCGAATATCAAGAAAAAAATGGAAAAATCGTAAAAGTTCTAGAACCAAACAAACTATTAGAATACAAACCCGAAGAAGAAGTAAGGCAAAAATTCATCGTCAGACTCTGCAACGATTACGGCTACGACCCCGCGCAAATGGCGCAAGAGCTTGATTTGAGTTCGCGTAGCAAACGCGGCACGGGTAGAGCGCAAGCCGATATTGTAGTTTGGAAAAACAAAAGCGACAAAAACGACAAAAAACACGCTTTTATGGTAGTCGAGCTCAAAGCCGAAGCGATAACGCTCAAACTCGAAGACTTCTACCAAGGCGCGAACTACGCGGCATGGAGCAGAGCGAAAGTCTTCGTCATTAGCAACGGTAAGAGCATAAAAGTATTTCGCACAAACGACGAGAAATTACCCACCGAATTTAGCGAAATCGCCGAAATTCCTCACGCCAAGGCTCTTGCAGACCAAAAGTCGCTCGACGCGCTCCTCACCAAAACCAGAGAGTTCAAAGGCGATGAGTTCGCCGCCACACTCAAAGCCTGCCACGACATTATCCGCAACACAGACAAACTCGACCCCGCCGAAGCGTTCGATGAGATTTCCAAAGTTTTGTTTATGAAAATCATGTATGAGCGCAACCCGGACGATAAATATTTGATTTTCTCAAAAAGCAAAGTCGAAGAAGATATGAGAGCCCATGAAGGTAGAGTTAGGCGCGGCGAAACCGACCAAAGCTATCTCGAGCAGGCTTTCAACGGCGTGAAAAACAGTTTCAAAAACGATATGATTTTTGAAAACAACGACAAAATCAAGCTCTCGCAAACCGCCTTTATCAGAATTGTCGAAAAACTCGAAGCCTACGACCTCACCGCCACCAACGAAGACGTCAAAGGTATCGCGTTTGAAAACTTCCTCGGCACGACTTTTCGCGGCAATCTCGGACAATTTTTCACGCCGCGCACCATCGTCAATTTCATTGTCGAATTGCTAGACCCGAAATTTGGCGACCTAGTCTGCGACCCCGCGTGCGGTAGCGGCGGATTTCTCATCAAAGCCTTTGAGTATATGAAAGAAAAAATCTTGCGCGAAAACGCCGAGCTCAAAAATTCCAAAAAACGCGAGTTATTCGGCGATTTCGAGCTTCTAAGCGAAGAGAAAGAAGCCGCGCTTTCGGGCGAGCAAAAACGCGCTTATGAAGCCGCCAAAGCCGAGTATGAGAAAAAATTTGAGGCAAATTCCGCCAAATACGAAGAGTTTATCAAACAAATCAACGAGCGCGAGCAAGACCAAATCATCACTTTGAGCCACAAAAGCATTTACGGCATAGACGCGAACCCGCGTATGGCGAGAGTTAGCAAAATGAATATGATTATGCACGGCGACGGACACAACGGCGTTCATCATCATTTCGACGGGCTCGAAAACATAAACGGCATTCACGACGGCGCGTTTGATTTTATCGTCACCAATCCGCCT
This sequence comes from uncultured Campylobacter sp., assembly GCA_900319915.1. GTDB lineage: Bacteria > Campylobacterota > Campylobacteria > Campylobacterales > Campylobacteraceae > Campylobacter. Next base: position 236 of record ONQI01000069.1, on the reverse strand, counting down.
TTTGGTATTACTTATAGCTTGCAAGATGCGGCGCAAAAAAGTATCAGAGCCAAATTTGAAGTCGGCGCGACTACGGGCGAAGTGGCGAACTTATTTATCGAACGCTGCGTCAATCTTCTTAAACCCGGCGGCAAAGTCGGTATGGTCTTGCCCGAGGGCAGCCTGAATAATTCAAATTTGAAACAAATGCGCCAAATCATCGAGAGCAAAGCGAAAATCTATCTAGTAGTATCTTT
>ONQI01000146.1 GCA_900319915.1 uncultured Campylobacter sp. | reverse complement strand
CGTGGGCGGCATAAGAAGTTCTATGGGATATTGCGGTAGCAAGGATATTTCTACCTTCCAAGAAAAAGCGCAATTTGTCGAAATCACAAGCGCGGGGCTCAAAGAATCCCACGCTCACGACGTCATCATCACCCAAGAAGCGCCAAATTACCGAGTGAATAATTGAAAACCAAAAAAGAGCATTTTTCCGAGCCGCTCCATTTAGAGAGCGGACGGATTCTTAGCGAATTTGATTTAGTCTACGAAACCTACGGGCGACTAAACGCCGATCACTCCAACGTCGTGGTCGTCTGTCATGCGCTTACGGGCTCTCACCACGCCGCGGGGCTATACGAAGGCGACGCGAAACCGGGCTGGTGGGACGGGCTCATCGGCGATGGCAAGGGCATAGACACGAGCAAATTTTTTGTGATTTGCGTAAATATTTTGGGTAGTTCTTTTGGCTCGACCAATCCGCACAGTATAGAGCCTAGCACGGGCGAGGAATATCGTCTGCGTTTTCCCGTGCTCGCTATAAGCGACGTGGTGAAGGCTCAGATGAAACTATTTTCGCGCCTTGGTATAGAGCGCGCGCACGCCGTTGTCGGCGGTAGTCTCGGTGGTATGCAAGCTATTTGCTTTGCTATTGAGTATCCAGAGTTTGCGCACAACGTCATTATTATGGCGTCTACCTACGCCACTCAGCCTTGGGCGATAGCGTTTAACAAAATCGCCGTCGAGGGCATACGCCGCGATCCCGCGTTCAAAGGCGGGTATTACGACCGCGCCGATATTGAAAAAGACGGGCTTGTGGGCATGGCTTTGGGACGTATGGCGGGGCATATCAGTTTTCTTTCGCCTTATTCTATGGAGCGCAAATTTTCTCGCAATTACGTCCAAACCGACGGTCTTTACGAACTTTTTGGTCGCTACGAAGTCGAGCGCTATCTAGAATATAACGGTTACAATTTTCCGCGCCGCTTCGATCCGCTTAGCTATCTTTATATCGTCAAAATGATGAACAATTTCGACGTTACGCGCCATTACGAGACGCTTACGGGCGCGTTTGCGCTCACAAATCCCGCCGCGAATATCCACTTAGTCGCATTTAGCGGCGACGTGTTGTTTCCGCCCGCTCTCATGCGCGAGATTTACGACGCTCTCATAAAACTTGGGCGAGAAAAAACGGCGCATTATATCTGCATAGATAGCGACTACGGCCACGACGCGTTCCTTGTCGAAATTCCCAAAATCGAGGCTTACGTGCGCGACGCGCTTAATTCAAATTTGAATTAAAGGACAAAAATGGAACAAACTTTTGAGCAAAAATTAGAACTCGTTGGCGAAATTCTAAAATCGCTCGAAGACGAAAATATCAGCTTGCAAAAAAGCGTCGAGCTCTACAAAGACGGCGCGCGCCTCATCCGCGAGGCCAAAAATATGTTAGAAGCCGCCAAACTCGACGTCGAACAAGTGGGCTTGGAGGAGCAACAATGAAAATCTGCGCTTTGCAACTCGGCACGCTGCCTATGAGCGATTCGCGCCTGGATTATTATCTCAGACTCGCCAAAGAAGGCGGCGCGGGGGTCGTGGTGCTAGGCGAATACGTGCTAAACTCGTTTTTCACAGAGCTTGCTAAGATGCCAAAATCTATGATAAAAGAGCAATCCGAGCAAAAACGCGCCTCGCTTTCAAATTTGGCGCGAAAATACGATCTCACCATCATCGCGCCCATCGTGCAAATAAAGGGCAAAGAAACGCGAAAATTGCTTGCGAAATTTGCGCCCGAAAGCGTCAAATACAAAGAGCAAAACGCGCTTATGCCGTATTCTCACTGGAACGAGCGGGCGTTTTTCGCTCACGAAGACGCGCCTAGCGTGATGAGTTTTAGCGCGGGGGGATTCAAATTTGCCGCGATTTTTGGCTTCGAGGCGCATTTTGACGCATTTTGGGAAATCATTCGCGCCAAAAAAATCGACTGTGTGCTCGTGCCGACCGCGTGCGCGCTAGATTCCGGCGAGCGCTGGGCGGAGCTACTAAAAATGCGCGCCTTTACCAACAACGTTTATATTTTGCGGGCAAATCGCCTTGGCAAAGCCAAATTTGAAGGCGTCGCGACAGAGTTTTACGGCAGATCGTTTCTCGCTAGTCCGCACGGCGAAATCACGAACGCGCTCGACGAAAAAGAGGGCATGCTAATCTGCGACCTTGACAAAAAACTGCTCGCCGAAGCGCGCGCGACGTGGAAATTCCGCGAAATTAATTCAAATTTGAATATTCAAATTTGAATTACG
>ONQI01000067.1 GCA_900319915.1 uncultured Campylobacter sp. | reverse complement strand
GACGATGATTATGTGGACAGTCTTACTTGAAGGCGTAAATATATTAAGCTATATCTATGCCATTCAACGCACTCCAAATAGATTTCTTGCAGAACTAGGCTCTACCGGCACGAGAGACACTATACTCACTCACGGCGCGATTATGGACGAGGTAGCGATGATTTCAGGCTTAATGGGTTATTTGGCAATTATTACTTTCGCCCTTGCTCGCATGATGGTCGCTAACCAAGGTAGCCAAATCACCGGCGCGTTCTCAGGCACAATCGGCGGTCTAGGTTTGTCGGCTTTTGCCGGTTCAAATTTGAAATAGTTTGGCGTGTAACACAGAGTGTGAGGGAGGGAGAGGCAAAAAATGGGGGGGGGGAGGGTCGCCTCTTGTCGTGAGGCGAGCTTATTCCGCCCAAGAAGTTAGATAGCTTTGACCATCATTTTGGTTAGGCGTTTGGCGAAATCGCTAGGATTTTCTATCGGCATACCTTCGGCGATTTTGGCCATGTCAAGCAGCAAGTGAGCCGCGTCGCTTAGTGCCATTTCATTGGCGGCGAGTTTGGCGAAGAGCTCGTGATTTGGATTGATTTCTAGTATAGGTTTGACTTTTGGCGCCTCGTGACCCATTTGTTTAAATAGCGTTTGCATCGCAAAATCAGGGTCGTTTTTGTCAAAGATTAGGCATGCGGCCGAATCGCTTAGGCGCGATGAAATCTTCACGTCTTTGACCTCGTTTTCAAGCGCTGATTTGATTTTCGCGGCAAGCAGCGCAAGTTCACTCGCGTTTTTCTCGTTTTCTTTTTTCTCGCCGGCGATTTCCTCGTCGATATCGGAGCTATTGACGGCTTTTATCGCTAGGCTTGAGAATTCGCCCGCCATCGGCATGACGATAGAGTCGATTTCCTCGTCGCAAACGAGCACTTCGATGCCTTTTGTTTTGAAGCTCTCTATTAGCGGGGAGTTGCGTAGCATGGCTTCGTTTTGACCGCCGATGAAATAAATCGATTTTTGGTCTTTTTTCATCGCTTCTTTGTATTCTGCGAGGCTGACTAGACCGTCTCTTACACTTGATTTGAAGAGGCAGAGTTTAAGGAGTTCTTCTTTATTTGTGCTAAATCCGTAAAGTCCTTCTTTTAATACTTTTCCGAACAATCCCCAGAATTTCACGTATTTTTCGCGGTCGTTAGCGAGCATGTTCGCGAGTTCGCCTAGGATTTTTTTGACGCTTTGGTCTTTGACGGTGGCTAAAATGCGGTTTTCTTGCAAGATTTCGCGGCTGACGTTTAGCGGCAAGTCCTCGACGTCCATGACGCCGCGCACGAAGCGAAGGTATGGTGGCAAGAGCTCTTTGGCGTCGTCGGTGATAAACACGCGTTTGACGTAGAGTTTTACGCCGCTTTGATAATCCACGCGGAATAGGTCGAAAGGCTCGACGCTAGGCACGTAAAAAAGCGTGCTGTATTCGATTTTGCCTTCGGCTTTGGTGTGAATATGCATGAGAGGATTGGCGCTGTCGTGGCTGATTTGCTTGTAAAATTCGTTGTAGTCTTCTTCTTTGAGCGAACTTTTTGGCAGGCGCCAAAGCGCGCTGGCTTTGTTTATTTGTTTGTTGATGGTTTGATACGAGCCTTCTTTTTCGCCCTCGCGCGGTGGGACGTATTCTTCCACGTCCATAAAAATAGGATATGGGATGTGGTTTGAGTATTTTTTGACGATATTTTCTATGCGGAATGCGTCGGCGAATTCATCGTCGTTTAGATATAGAATAATGTCCGTGCCGTGGTTTTCTTTGGTCGCGTCTTCGATTTCGTAGCTAGTGGCGTCGGAAGTCCATTTGTAGGCCTTATCGCCGAGAGCTTTGCGGCTGAGCACTTCGATTTTGCTAGCGACCATAAACGCGGAGTAAAATCCCACGCCAAATTGCCCGATGAGCGAGCTATCCTTTTTCGCGTCGCCGCTCATATTTGCGATGAAGCCTTTTGTGCCGCTGCGAGCGATGGTGCCGAGGTTATTTGCGAGGTCTTTGTCGTCCATGCCGATGCCGTTATCGCTGATGGTGAGCGTTTTGGCGGTTTTATCGAGTTTGAGCTCGATTTTTGGGGTGTATTCCAAGCTCTTGTAAGCGTCGTCGGTAAGGGCTAAGTAGCCTAGTTTGTCCAGCGCGTCGCTGGCGTTGGATACGAGCTCGCGGAGGAATATTTCTTTGTTTGAATAAAGCGAGTGAATCATTAGGTTAAGTAAATCGTTCACTTCGGTTTGAAATTCGTGCTTTGCCATTGTTTCTCCTTGAAAATTTTAGCAGATTATACCAAAGAGTGCTAAGTTTGTCAAGAGGATTATAAAGAAAGTTGATAGAAATATTATCAAGGTTAATTCAAATTTGAATGGGGCAAACGCCCCTTAATTCAAATTTGAATTAGTGGGCGATTAGTTTCCGTTGCGCCAGCGCATTTTTGCGCCGTCCGTATGTTCGCCGTGCTCGTGTGCGCCGCAAGAATGCCCCTCGCCCTCGTGGTGGTGATGACCGCAGCTGTGTCCGTGGCCGTGGTGGTCGCAGTTGGCAGTATCTAGCTGTTCTAACTTGCCCGCGAGTAGGGCGTCTACGGCTTCATTCGCGCTTCCGTTCGCGCCCGCATAGATTTCCACACCCGCTTCTTTGAGGGCCGCGACCGCACCGCCGCCTATGCCTCCGCAGATGAGTTTATCGACGTTGGCTTCTCGCAAAAATCCCGCGAGCGCGCCGTGTCCTTGACCGTTCGTGCCCACGACTTCGCTACGCATAATCGCGCCGTTTTCGACGTCGTAGATTTTGAACTCCTCGCTATGTCCGAAATGCGCGAAGATTTCGCCGTTTTTGTGTGTGGTGGCTATTCTCATAGTATTTTCTCCTTTTGCGGCGAGATTTGCCGCGTCGCTTTGACCTAAAAGTTCGTAATTTCCGCCCGAAATCACCACTCGCGCACCTTTGACGAGAGCCGTGGTTAGCTTGCGTCTAGCCGCGTCGTAAATCGCCGTGACGGTCGTGCGAGCCACACCCATACGTGCCGCGCAGGCCTCTTGCGTGAGACCCTCGTAGTCGATTTGGCGCAAGGTCTCGAACTCGTCTAGGCTGAGCGTGAGCGTGTCTTTTGGCTCTTCGCCTTCGGGAGCGAACGCCCAAAAATCAGGGTAAGAGCAGATTTTGCGACATCTCGGTGGTCTTGGCATGAAATTGCTCCTTTTTTGACTTATGTCAGAAATGAATTGTAGCAGAATAATTGACAAATGTCAAGAATAAAATAGATGAATTATTCAAATTTGGATTAAAAGCGTTTCAAAAGTCCTTGACAACCTGCTAAAACGTCATTATACGTCTCGTCAAAATCGCCCGTATAATATGGATCGGCGATTTCGTGGCGTGCGTGATTTTCGGGCGCGAAATCAAGTAGTAGGCGCACTTTGGGCACATTTTCGTCGCCCGCTATCCTAAGGACGGCGCGGCGGTTGCTCTCGTCCATGCAGCAGACAAGGTCGGCGTTTTTCACTTCCGCGACGGTGATTTGTGTGGAGCGGTGGAGCGGGGTAGGGACGTTCATTGCCGCGCACTTTGCTAGGGTTCCTCGGTGTGGGGTGTTGCCGGCTTCTTCGCGACTCGTGGCGCGGGAGATTATCTCAAACTCATTCATACGTCCCGCCTTCGCGACCAAATCTTTCATCACAAATTCCGCCATTGGCGAGCGGCAGATATTGCCCAAACAAACAAAAATTATTTTCACTTAATCGCTTTCAAATTTGAATTATGCTTTCAGAACCGCTTTTATCGCGCGGGCGGTGCGTTTTTCCGCGTCTTTGAAATGGTTCCCTTCGTTTTGCTCGAAGCGGCAGGTGACGCCAAGCGCCGAAAAGCGCGAAATAATTTTGTCGGTGCGTTCGCCCACGCTTGCGAGGATAGGGTTTTTGACTGTGGCTTCCTTATCTCCTAGCGAAAAATAGGCAAAATCTAGTTTTGCGACCAAATTATGCGTAGCGACGAACTCGGCGAAACCGGGGAACCAAAACGAGCCGCTAGCGCTCGCAACGCGCGAAAAAATCTCCGTGCGGAATGCGGCGTACGCGGCGAAAAGTCCGCCAAGAGAATATCCCGCGAGCGCGCTAAAGTTAGGCGCGGCTTTCAAATTTGAAATCACGGCGGGATAAATTTCGCTAGCGAGCTCCTCTAAATAAGCGTCCGCACCGCCCGCGTACCCCGCGCCGCCTTTGAAAACGCTGTCCGCGGCCCATGGGGTCATATCGCGCTCCCAGTTCAAATTTGAAATCGCGGCGAGCGTAAAAGGAGCTTCGCAAATCGCTTTAACTTCATTCCAAACCGTTTTGCCCTCGCGTTCAAATGTGTTCAAAACAACAAGCGGTGCGCCCGCATTTTCACCGCCGAAAACGTCGATGGTCTTGTCGCCTATCGTCATTTATCTTTTAAATTTAAAGCTAATATTTCTTGCATTTTCTCGCGCGTCTCGTTTAGCCAATCCTCGCGGCTCGTATCGACGCGGTCTAAATATATGAGTTTAACCGTGCCTCGGTGAAGCGAAAAAGATTTGGTATCTAATATGTCGCGGCTACCTACGATGACGACCGGTTGGACGCTGAGGTGGAGTTTGTCGGCGATGATTTTGGCGCCGCTGTGAAATTTGAGCAGCTTATCGCCGCGTCCGCGAGTGCCCTCCGGGAAAATCATCAGCGGGCGGCCCTCGTTTACGCGTTCGCCGGCTTCGCGCACGAGTTTTGGCATGGCGCGCGGATTTGAACGGTCGATCGGGAGCATTCGCGGTATTTTAAGAATATTGCCATAGATTGGCAGTTCGGCGATTTCTTTTTTGGCAATCCAGCAGATGTCGCGCGGGTGGATTTCCTCAAAAATCATAATATCGAGCATGCTCTGGTGATTCATAATAATCATTTGAGCTTCTTCGTCGAGTTTGCCGATCGTCTCTAGACGATATCCCATAAAGAAGCGTTGCACTCGTCCCCATGCGCGTCGCACGGGGCGTGTATGGCGTGGGAAAATTGCCATAATGGCGATGACGACGAGTATACTAAGCGTGATTTCCACCGCGAAAAATACGGTATGGATTTTATTTAATATTTTCATTTTTTACCCAGCCGATTTTGCCGTTTTCGAGTAAGACTTTGGAAAACTCACCTCGCACCGTGATGACTTTAGCGTTTTCGCCGGCTTCCGCGCGATAAAAAATCGTGGAATTTTTGGTAGGAAGTATCCTTACTTCGGTTTGGGCGGCGATAGTAGCGTCGCTAAAAGGCTTGTTGTCATATAGGCAGTATGCGCCGATGAGAACGGCGATAACGAGGCTGTACCAGCTACGCGCAAAAATAAAGAGTATTAGGAAAAGCACGATGGCTGAATATAGCGCGATGTCTTTATATTGCTTAAATTCGCTTTCTTTTGGGTTTAGATCGATTTGCGTGCTAAGATCGTCGTCTTCGACCTCGACCGGTAAGCGGAAGTTTTCAAATTTGGAAGTTTTGAGATTATAATAGCTAAAATCTATGAATTTCACGTCTTTGCGGGCGATGACGAAAGCGTTCGCGCTTTGCGAAGCAAAAGTGCCTTTGAGCGCTTCCACACCTTGCTTTTCGAAATTTTGCGGGATATAAAAAGAAGCAAGGTTTGTGTTTTTTCCTTCAAGTTCGATAGTAATAAGATTGCTTGTTTCGTCAAATTTGGAAGCGCGGGTCTTTTTGACCGTGAGTTCGTCGGCGACGACGTGCGCGAAATTTCGTCCGCCCTCAAGCGCCTTGATACGCGGTAGACGCAAGTCTATGCTTTGACGACCGTAAAATTCGCCGTTTCGTGACAAGCTCACTACGAGCGGCGCTAGGCTCGCGTCTTTGTTCTCGCAAGCAAGCCAAACGGTCGCTTCATACACGCCGATACGCGGTTCGTGCCACTCCGGGTGCGGGGTGAGGATATTTACGCCATCGCCGCTAATATTAAGGTCTAGGTCGAAAGCGAGCTCTTGGTTGGTATCGACGCGAAGTTTAACGCTAAAAACCTGATAAACAAATGCCGAGCGCGCCCCTACGGTCGCGTCAAAATCTATACGTTTGGTTTCGATTTTTTGATATACTTGGTTTGGGTCTATGTCGTCGGGTTCGTCGGTGGGCGCGACGCGACGCATTTCTTCGATAGAGATTTGCTTTTGGGCATTTGGGGCGGCGACGCGCTTTGGATTTTGGGGTTTCAAATTTGAATTATTATTCAAATTTGAAACCGGTTTTTGGGTTTGCGCGAGTCCCTCGAACATGCTCGCCTCGGGTGCGCCAAACGTCACGCCAAGCGCTAGAAACGTCGCGATTACGAGCCTTAGCAAACGAGACCTTTTAGCATTTTTAGTCCGTCCTCGCTACCTAGCAAACTTTCGCATGCGCGCTCGGGGTGAGGCATGAGACCAAAGACGTTTTTCTCACGGTTGCAAATGCCTGCGATATTGTCCACTGCGCCGTTTAAGTTGATTTCGTTGCCGTTTTCGTCGCAGTATTTGAGCAAGACTTGATCATTGTCATAGAGACTAGCAAGGGTGTCGGGGTCTGCGAAATAATTGCCCTCGCCGTGCGCGACGGGGATATTTACCACCTCGCCCACTTTCAAATTTGAAAGGAATTTGTTGTCGTTGCTTATGACTTTGAGACCTACAAATTTGGCTATAAAGTTCATATTTTGATTACGAACCATCGCACCCGGAAGGAGTCCAAGCTCGAGGAGCATTTGAAAGCCGTTGCAAATACCAAGCGTAAGCCCGCCGCGCTTAGCGTGATTAGCGACCGCGCTCATAACGGGGCTAAATTTGGCGATAGCGGCCGTGCGAAGATAATCGCCGTAGCTAAAACCACCGGGGAGCACGACCAAATCCGCATCTAAGCTAGTTTCGGTGTGCCAAACGATTTTCGTGTCGCAACCTAGCTTATCAAAGGCGTATTTTGTGTCGCGCTCGCAGTTGATGCCGGGAAGATTGACGATAGCTACTTTCATTATTTGATAATCTCGTAATTTTCAATGACTGTGTTGGCTAGGAGTTCCTCGCACATTTTTTCTACGTCCGCGTCGCTAGCGCCGTCTTCTAGGTCAAGTTTGATTTGTTTGCCGATACGCACGTCCTTTACGCCCGCAAAACCAAGTGACAAAAGCGCGTTTTTAGTCGCTTTGCCCGCAGGATCTAGCACGCCTTCTTTTAGGAAAATATTTACCGTTACTTGCATACTTTTTCCTTAGCCCATTATACGGCGCAAAACTTCTTCGTAGGCGACTTTGACGCTTCCTAGGTCTTGGCGAAATCTATCTTTGTCCATTTTTTCGCCCGTCGCGGCATCCCAAAAGCGGCAGCTATCGGGGCTGATTTCGTCTGCGAGCAATACGTTGCCGTCTTTGTCGATACCAAATTCGATTTTGAAATCGACGAGTTTGAGACCTTTTGAAAGGAAAAAGTCTTTTAATACGCTGTTGATTTCGCGAGCGGTGTGTTTGAGATTATCAAGGTCGTTTTGACTTTTTACGACGTCTAGGACTAGACAGTGCTCGTCGTTGACGAGTGGATCGTGGAGCGCGTCGTCTTTGTAGCTAAACTCGACTAATGCGAACGGAAGCACGGTGCCTTCTTTGATGCCGAGGCGTTTTGTGAGACTACCTGTGGCGATATTTCTGACGATAACTTCAAGCGGCACGATTTTGCATTTTTTCACGACTTGCTCGGTGTCGCTGATAGTTTCTACAAGGTCTGTTTTTATGCCTTTTGACATAAGAAGTTTAAAAAGCGCGGTTGAAATTTTATTATTTAGCGCGCCTTTACCCGCCTCGGAGCCTCTCTTTTGCGCGTCAAACGCGGTGAGATCGTCTTTGAACTCGGCTATTAGCAAATCGTCGTGATCTTTGACAGACCACATTTTTTTGCCTTTACCCTCGTAAATCATTTCTAACTTTTCCATGGTTTCTCCTTATTTTATACTTATGATTTTTATCGCGTCGATAGCGGTTTTGAGTTGGTTATCTTCAAAAATTTGTTTCTCGTTTATCACGTTCTTATCGTCTTTGTTTTTACTTTTGCCCGCAGTGCTTTCGATTTTGTCGAGCTCGCTTTTGAGGTGGAGTTTGAGGTCGCTTTCTTTTAGATTGTATCCGTCGTCTTCTGCGGTCGGCGCTTTGCCCGGATAGACGATTACGTCTGGCTTAACGCCGACTGCTTGGATAGTGCGTCCACTAGGCAAATAGTATTTTGCGACCGTGAGTCTTAGGGCCTCTTTGTTGTTCACCGGCATGACGACTTGAACGCTTCCTTTGCCAAATGTGTTTTCGCCTACGATCGCTCCGCGTTTTAGATCTTGAAGCGCTCCGCTGACAATTTCGCTAGCGCTAGCGCTGCCGCCGTTTACGAGCACGGCTAGAGGGAGCTTGGTGATAGTTTTGCTTGCGTTTGCTTTGAACACTTCGTCTTCTTTGCCGTCGCGACCTTTTTGCGATACGATTACGCCGTTATCGACAAACAAATCGACAAGCCCCACGGCTTGATTTAGAAGTCCGCCCGGATTATTGCGAAGGTCTAGGACTATGCCTTTTACTCCCCCGTTTTTCTTGATAAATTCGCGCGCTTTATCGGTTACGTGTTGGTCGAAGTTTGTGACGCGAAGATAGAGCATATTTTCGCTTGGTATTTGCTTGGCTATGACGGATTCGACCTTTATAATATCTCTGGTAATTTTTACTTCAAGGGGCTTTTTCTCGCTTTTGCGGACGATAGTTAAATCTACATTTGTGCCCTTTTCGCCGCGCATTTTATTGACCGCTTCGTCGATAGTGATACCGATAGTGGAATTACCGTCTATACGCAAGATTACGTCGCCGCTTTTGATACCCGCTTTGTAAGCCGGCGTGTCGTCGATAGGAGCGATGACGGTGAGGGCGCCGTCTTTCATACCCACGGTGATTCCCAGGCCGCCAAACTCGCCGCTAGTTTGGATTTGCATATCCTTATACGCTTTGTCGTCTAGGAAACTAGAATGCGCGTCTAGATTACTCATCAGACCGGCTATGGTTTTATCTACGATTTGGGTGAAATTTAGGTCGTCGACGTAATATTTTTCGACGACGGCGATAGTTTTAGTGAGTTTTGCCAGCGCTTCTAGGCGTTTGGCGTCCTGAGTTTCGGCGTTGCTTACGCTTAAAATTCCGAAAGCTAGCACGCTTACAAAGCCTAAGGCTTGAAAAAAGTTTTTCATGTTTTGCTCTTTTTTAAATTTGAAAAGGCAATTTTACTCAAATTTGATAAATTTAAGGTAAAAAGCGGGGCGGGCTATTCAAATTTTGAAATCAAATTTGAATTATTTTGGATTAATTTTGCTTTAAGCCTTGACAAAGATAGACTAAAGTAGTATAATAACACTAATATCAACTTTAAGGAGTGAAAGATGGCAAATATCTTTGAAGAACTCACCGATCAAACCCGCGATTTGATTGACAAATCAGTCGCTCTTTCTATCGGTAACAAAAATCCCGAAGTGCGCCCAATTCACGTTTTGTGGGCTATGCTCGCAGATAGCGGCTCGCTTCTAAACCAAATACTAAATAAGATGAACGTGAGCGCGGATGCGGTTTTGCTCGACGTCAAATCCGCCGCGCAGTCTTTGGCTACCAGTTCAAACGTGAGTAAGGAAAACATCAGGATTTCTAGCGAATTGGCGACTTCTCTTGAAAACGCCAAAGCCGTAATGGTCGGTCTTGGCGATAGTTTTATCGCCGTGGATACGTGGATACTTGGTAACCTTGACAAAGAACCGCTCAAGGGCATTTTGTCAAAATACGCCGACCTTACCGACGTGAGAAAAGAGCTCGAAGCCCTTCGCGGCGGACGCAAAATAGAGAGCCAAACCGCCGACGAGACGCTTGATAGCCTAAGCAAATTTGGCGTCGATCTCACCGCAAAAGCGGCCGAAGGCGCGCTAGATCCCGTCATTGGGCGCGACGAGGAAATCACTAGAATGATGCAAATCCTCATTCGCAAAACCAAGAATAATCCTATATTATTAGGCGAACCGGGCGTCGGCAAGACCGCTATCGTCGAGGGATTGGCGCAGCTCATCGTCAAAAAAGCCGTGCCTACAAGTCTGGCAAACAAACGCGTCATCGCTCTTGACATGAGCGCGTTGATTGCCGGCGCTAAATATCGCGGCGAGTTTGAGGACCGCCTCAAAGCCGTCATCGACGAGGTCAAAAAAGCCGCTAACGTGATACTTTTCATCGACGAGATTCACACTATAGTGGGCGCGGGCGCGAGCGAAGGCAGTAT
>ONQI01000091.1 GCA_900319915.1 uncultured Campylobacter sp. | reverse complement strand
CGGCAGTCCCGCCGTATTCGTCGAGAACGAGAGCGGCCGAAATTCGCTCTTTGTTCATCATGGCAAGGATTTTAGAAATCGAGGTGTTTTCGGGCACGATGATAAATTTGCGCGAAATCTTATCAAAATCCAGCGTCTCTCCGGCAAGATCGCTACGCAAAATATCCCTGATATGCACCATACCGATAACGTGGTCTTTGCTTCTATCCACGTAAGGATAGCGCGTAAATTTGCTGTCTCTAATGATTTGGAGATTTTCTTCAAGAGAGTTTTGCTTGTAAATACATATCAAATCTTTGCGCGGAGTCATGACTTCTTTGGCGACGGTTTCGCTAAAATCCACGGCGTTTTGGATGATTTCAGTCTCCGTGCTATCTAGCACGCCGCCTTTCATGCTCTCGCTGGCAATAATCTTAATTTCTTCTTCGGAGTGCGCGAGTTCGCTCTCTCCCACGGCTCTTACGCCCACGAGGCGCACGGCAGAAGCGGCGATAAAATCGAAGGCTTTGATAATAGGGAAACAAATCACCCAAAACACGTAAAGCGGGCGCGCGATAACAAGCACCATGCGCTCGCTTCTAGCGATAGCGACGAGTTTTGGAGCCTGCTCGCCAAAAACCACGTGACAAAGCGTAATCGTGGTAAACGCGACGATAAATGAAATCGTGTGCGTCGCCACCTCGCCAAGACCGCCATAGCGTTCAATAGGCTCTCTGATGAGGCTAGCTACCGCAGGTTCGCCCAGCCAGCCCAGAGCTAGCGAAGCAAGAGTAATGCCAAGTTGAGTAGCGGAGAGATAAGTGTCGATTTTGTTGGTCATTTTGAGAGCGAGTTTGGCGTTTGGTACTTTTTCTTTGACCATTTCTTCAAGTTTTGTTTTGCGAACTTTGACTAGAGCGAATTCCGATAAAACGAAAAATCCATTAAGAGCGATGAAAAATACCGCTAAAGCAAGTTTGAGGGCGCTATCTGTGTCAAATAAGGGTCCGGGTTCCAAGTATGGTATCCTTTGGGGTAAAAATTTTGCTCCTATTATAGCAGATTTTTTTCAAATTTGAAAATTCGGGGGCAAATTCGCACTTTTTTCTTTATTTATTATCAAAATTTCGCTAAACTTACGCCCAAAAAACGACAAAGCGAAAATATGCAAATATCACAAACGGCGAATTTACCGAGCAGATTTGGGGAATTTCTTATCCGCACATATAGGGAAGATAATAATTCAGATTTGAACGACGAAACCGCTAAATTTACGCTCGCGGATAGCGAGCAAGAGCGGGCTTCGCTCGCTCGGGAAATAGAGATTGAAACGGCTAATTCCCGCGATCACGTTGTAATTTGGACGAAAGATCTCGATTTTAGCGCGCCCGTAAACCTGCGAATTCATTCAGAATGTCTCACCGGAGACGTGCTGGGCAGCCTCAAATGCGACTGCCGCGACCAACTGACTTGGTCGCTGAAATACATCGCCAAAGAAGGCGGCATGCTAATCTATTTGCGTCAAGAGGGACGAAATATCGGGCTTTTTAACAAAATCAACGCCTACGCGCTCCAAGACGGCGGACTCGACACTATCGAAGCCAACCACCAGCTAGGCTTCCCGGCAGACGCGCGCACTTACGAAGTGGCGGAGTTTATCCTCTCTAGTTTTGGCGTCAAACGCGTCAATCTACTCACGAACAACCCGCTCAAAATGGACGCGTTAAAAGGCGTGGAAATCCTCTCGCGAATCCCCGTAGAAATCGCTCCCACCACGTTTGACGAGGAATATTTGCGCGTGAAAAAAGAAAAAATGGGGCATATGCTTGATAAATTTGTCAAATGAATTTTGGGAGAAAGTTTCCAAATTTGAAATTATCTTGCGTCGCTTCAACGCGGTCCACAGCCTCACGAACTACAAAAATCTCCGCGCGGTCGCCGAGGATAGCGTAGCGCCGTTTTTGACTTCGCAGACGAGCGAAAGCGAGCGCGGCAACCTCGATTTCAAATTTGAAAATGGCAAAACCGCTGAATTTACGCTCGCCCGCGAAGTCATAATTGACATTGGTAGCGGCGCGGGATTTCCGGCGATTTTCATCGCGTTTTTACTCCCCGAATGCGAAATCCATCTCTTCGAGCCCGCACCCAAAAAATCGGCGTTCTTAGCATACGCAAAAAGCGAACTAGGGTTAAAAAACGTAGTCGTTCACGCCGCCAAAATCGAAGCTTGCGAGAAATTTCGCGCGGATCTAATCACCTCTCGCGCGGTAACTCGCGCTCGCGATTTGGTCGCGCTTTGCGAGTGGTTTTACGATGAAAACACGACCTTTTTGCTCTACAAAGGCGGCGAAGCGTCAAACGAAGCCGCCGAACTCGCGGCGGATAATTCAAATTTGAATTACGTCATAAAAAACGGCGCGGGAGAGCGCAAATATCTATATTTAAAAGGATTGAAATGCTGTTAAAATTACTCGTTTTCATAGCCGTTATCGCAGCTCTTGTATATTTTTTCTGGATTAAACCCAAAAAAGACGCGAAAAACGCCGCCAACAAAGACGCGGAAAACTTCGTCGAATGCGAAAAGTGCGGGACTTTTATCAGCGTCAAAGACGCGGTTTTGAGCGAGGGCAAATACGTGTGTAAGGAGTGTCTAAAATGATCGTCATCGGTAGCGAATACGTGGCGTTCGAGCCGGTCAAACTCTATGATTTTAACAAATACAACATCAAAGACCGCGACTTTATCGCCGTCAAAAACAGGCGCGAGGCGGTTTTTGCCAACGCAAACGGCGTGAAATTTATAGTCTGCGATAGCCTCAGTCTAGCTCGCCAACTCCAAGCCCTCGCCAACGACTATCTCTTCGACTCCAAAATCGCGGTTGTCGTCGCCGACGATATGGAGCTAGAAGACGCGATAGACGCGCGCATAGACGCGGCGATATATAAAAACGTAATTTTTTAAATTTAAATCAAATTTGAAATCGCACACCCTATTTCAAATTTGAATATTTTTTCGTCACCCTAAATTTGGAATAAAAATTGCATATGAAACCCAAAAATAGCGAGGTGATTTATGCAAGCATTCGAATTATTCGCGGCTCTGGGAAACGCGACAAACGCGGCGCAAGCAGCCAAAACGGCGCTCGAGGGTGCAAAAAATGAGAGCGGCGGCGAGGGCAAAAGCGATTTTCTCTCTATGCTTCTTAGTAGCGCTGATGAACAAGGCGCCATAGACGTCGCCGGCGCGATGAAAAACTTTGAAAACTCGAATCTATCTAGCGAAACCGCCGCAGAGGTCGTAAACGTCGATCTCAAAAACGTGGGTAATTCCGCGCTCGAAAACGCCGATTTTATCCAACTTCTTAGCCTACTAGAAAGTCTAAACGGCGGTAAAATCAATAAATTCCCAAGCGTTTCAAACTCGCTTGAAAAACTGCTCGCCACCGAACAAAACGTAAACGAGCTAAAGGCCGCCACGAACCTAAACGAACTCATAAAAATCGCGCAAAAA
Organism: uncultured Campylobacter sp.; assembly: GCA_900319915.1. Classification (GTDB taxonomy): domain Bacteria; phylum Campylobacterota; class Campylobacteria; order Campylobacterales; family Campylobacteraceae; genus Campylobacter. The sequence continues at coordinate 13,400 of ONQI01000091.1, read as the reverse complement.
CTAGGTCTAAACCTCGAAAACCTCGAAATTACAAGCGAAGAAGCACAGGCGTTAAAAGGCGAATTTAAGCAGCTCGCCGCCAAGGGCTTTTTCGAAACTCCGGAAATCAAACTAGATCCGCTCACCACGCAAAAAGTCGCAAGCCTCGTGGACGAAAATATAGCAAACGCAAAAAGCGAAAAACCAAGCGGCTTGGCGGGCTTGCTTCAAGGGCTTGACGATAGCGCGGAAAGTTCAAATTTGAAATCAAATTTGAAAGTGGAAAATCCCGCCTCAAAAGTCGCGCAAACCGCGCCGCAAAATACTCCGCAAAATACAGCGCAACCTCAAAACATACCGCAAACGGCCGCTCAACCTGCGCCGACGATGGAGACAATGACCGCCGCGCTCGCGGAGAGCGAGGAGGTCAAACAAACCCAAAACAAAACCGCGGCGGCTCAAACGCTTTCAAATTTGAATACAAATGACGAGGGCGAGGAAGCCGACAGTATCGACAAATACCTCGCGAACCTCATGAAAAGAGCAATGGACGAGAGCGCGGGAGACAAAAACGAAACCCTTCGCGAACCGCTCCGCAATAATTCAAATTTGAAAGAAGCGGCGTTTTCTAGCATGGTGAGCGAGAGCGGATTCGAGCTAGAGGCGGACGCGCCAGAAATCAAAATAGACGGCGTAAGCGCGAATAATTACGTCAAAGACGCAAGCGCGAACGCAAGACTGCGGGGCATTAATTTTAGCGAGACTTTGCAGACTTTTGCCAGCGACTTGCAACAACGCATTCAAGAATACAAACCGCCTCTTACGCGCTTTCACATGACCTTAAATCCCGCCGAACTCGGCGAGGTCGAAGTCGTGATGTTAACCCGCGCTAATAATTTGCACATAAATATTACTTCAAGTAATCAAACTATGCAAATATTTTTGCAAAACCAAGCCGAGTTTAAGCAAAACCTCATAAATATGGGCTTTACCGAACTTGAAATGAATTTTAGCGACAATGGCGAAGGCGAAAGGCAAAGGCAACAAGAGCAAGCCAAAGAAAGCGCGAGGGAAGCATACGGCGACTGGTTGGCTTCAAGTGACGAACCCGAAATCCCGCCTATCAGTTTGGAGATTATTTTACCTCAATACGCTTAAAAACGGAACAAAATTTGCTTACAAAATGATAGAAAAATAGGTGCGAAAGCGTTTTACGCCAAGCTGTAAAAACAAAATGAATTTAGTCCGCGTTGACAAACTTTGTTAGACAACGAGGAATTAAAATAAAGGATTTTAAATGGCAATCACTTCGACTACGACTACCGAATTTACCGTCGACAAATGGGCCGCTGAAAAAGCCGCTGAAAAAGCCGCTAGCGCCGAAGGTACCAACCCCTTAGCCGAGCTTGATAGCGACGACTTTTTGAAGCTTTTACTCACCGAACTTCAATATCAAGACCCAACCTCGCCTATGGACACCGAGAAAATGCTCGAACAAACGAGCCAACTCACGACTCTAAGCACGCAACAAAACACAAATAAAATCATGCAAGAGCTCGCGGACTCCATGCAAAGTTCGATGTCGCTAAACGCAATGAGCGCGCTAGGCAAGATGGCAAATGTAGATATGAGTCTAGATAAAACCGAAGGCACGAGCGCGATGAAGTTTAGCCTAAACTTCGACGAAGCGGCGAAATCGGGCACGATTTATATCCAAGATAATCTTGGCAACGTGGTGAAAACCTTTGCTAGCGGCGCAGTGGACGCGGGTAATAACGAATTTATCTGGGACGGCACGACTAACGCCGGTGAACAAGCTCCCGCGGGTAAATACACCGCGACCGTGGCATATACCACGACAAACGGCGAGAGTAAAACTAGCGAGCTGGGATATTATCCTGTAGAAGCGGTCAAATTTGAAAACGGCACCGCGCTAGTCAAAATCGCGGGAAATTATGTGGACATTAATAGTATTACGGAATTTACAGAACCAAATTCATAATTCAAATTTGAAATAAAAGGATAAGCCATGATAAGATCACTTTATAACGGAGTCGCTGGCGTAAAAACTAATAACTTTGGCTACGACGTCATGGCAAACAATATTTCCAACGTTAATACTCCGGGCTTTATCGGTAGTCAATGGGAGTTTGAAACGATGATTAGTCAAGGTTTAACTCAAACCGCCGCGAACCCCACTACATCACAAGTGGGTCTTGGTTCTACGAAGATGGCTAGTTCACTCACCACATGGCGACAAGGTTCGTTTCAAAGCACGGACGGCAAATTTGATATGGCAATCGCGGGCAAAGGGTTTTTTGGCGTCGCAAATAGCGAAAACGACGTTTACTATACTCGCGCGGGCTCCTTTATTCGCGACTCAAACGGAGATTTGGTAGATCCTAACGGATTATATTTGCTCGGCACGAGTAAAGCTCTAAGCCCCATAGCGCTAAGTCCTAGCGCGGAGGCAGAACTTCGCACCTTTGACGGCGTTCCTAAGGCTTATACCATAGATGTGGACGAGGAGCTCAAACTCACAACCGCGGACGCTCAGACCAAAATTAATCTCCCGGACGTCTTATTTTTACCCGCTAAGGCTACGACGGAAGTCAAATTTAAAGGCACTCTTTCGGCAAACGTGGAAACGGCATCTACGGCGGTAGATTTGGAAAGTGATAAAATATCTTCGATAGTCGATATTGAGAAAAAAATTATTGACATAAGCGGAAATTTAAACGACGATAGCGGTATATATTCATATAAAGCGGGCGATCCCGTATCCGTCACCATCACAGACGCGGACGGCGTTAAAATAACAAAAACCGTAAACGTAAAAGCAGACGGTTCGTATTCACTGGAAAATCTCGATATCAGCACGCTAAATCTAGATAGTAAACTAAGCGTTACCGGAACGGCTACCGTGGTACAAGAAATAGCTAGTACGGCTAATTTTACCACAGAACTGCAATCAGCAACCGGATATAAAAACATTCTTACTCTCAATTTTACTAAACAAATCCCAAGCGGAGGCGAAACTACCACATGGGACGTTACGGCTAACCTTACTTCGCCTACGGGCGAACTCATTAGCACGAGTGACGGATTTGTTAGATTTAATTCAAACGGCGCGCTTATAGCAAATACCTTAGGTACTATAAACAACGAAGGTACCGCCGTAACTATAAACTTAGGCACAATCATTGGCGGGGGTTATGACGGTATTAGTCTCGGAGATGAAAGTGCGATTACAAGTGTGGAAAGAAACGGCGAGGCTGAGGGAATTTTGCGTGATTATGTACTTCAAGACGACGGAAATATTTACGCCGTATTTGATAATAGCGTTTCAACCAAAATTGCCAAAGTAGCGCTTTATCATTTTCAAAACGAACAAGGTCTAAGCGCCATTAGCTCCACACTTTTTCAAAAGAGCGCAAATTCGGGCAATCCTGAATTTTGGTTAGACAAGGACGGAGAAGTAATTTACGGAGCTCAAATTAAAGCAAATTACTTAGAAATGTCAAACGTAAACCTTGCTAACGAATTAACCGATATGATTACGCTCTCAAAGGCCTATACAGCAAGTTCAAAGTCTATCACCACAAGCGACGAGATACTTCAAACTATCATCGGGCTTAAGCGTTAGAATATCTTTCAACCTCGCCCAACATATATTCATAGACGTATTGTTGTACGAGGGCGTCTTCGTCGTCGCTATCTATCATAAGACGGCGCAGATGTGCAAAATCTATTTTTTTGACATATCTGTGTACGTCTTTTATCTCGCTATCCACACCAATCAATAAATCATCAAGAGTAGCTAGTTTAAGAGTTTTTATGTTATTTACATATTCCCTGACAGTCTTTATAAGCACTTCTATACGCTTTTTATCTGCGCCGTAGATTTCGATAGCAATTTCACGAATAAGAGAATAGTCATCTTCATTTACTACTTTTTTAGCTACAAGCATAGCCGCTAAAACTTTGGCGCGAAACTCAAGCGAGCGATGGTGCGGCACGAAAATCTCGCGAAACAAAGAGAAAAAATAAAATCTAAAATTCATTCTATAATCCTATTTTAAGCCAATTTTGGATAATATTTTCATCGCCTTTCCTTAGACCTGTGCAACGCTTTTAGGAAGCAACGCTTCAGGATGGGAACATAGCAGAGCACTTTTTGATTGTGTGTGCCGCAGCCATCTGGGGAAGGGTTTCAAATTTGAAAATACTCCTTTAATTCTTCACAAATCGCGTAAAAATCTATATTTTCTATCACTGGCGAAGCTTTAAAAAACTCCTCCATACCGTTAAATCCACTGATTAATTCGCTTGATTTAACGCCGTAACTGATACTAAGTAGCGCTTCAACATAGGCGGCAAGTTTGTCACAGTATTTGAGCGCTTTGCCGTCGATAGCGCCTTTAGCATCTTCGTTTACGTTTTGCATACTGCCTTCGTAATGAATAGGCTTACCACACGCTATTATACGGTTTTCAAACTCGTCTTTAATATAGGTTTTCTCACCGATTTCTAGGGTTTCAAACTCTTCTTTTTTCTCGGCGGCTATTAGCGGCGCGATTTTGGATTTCAAATTTGATTCTTCGCGAACGCCCAAAATATAACTAAACTCGTCTCTATACGCGCTTGGCACAAGCGGCAGAATTTTTTCGTCGATGAGACGCATTTCATATTCGCTAATAATCTTATCAAGCCCGCTAATACCGTATTTTACGGGGCTAATAATATCTCGCGTAAGGGATTCGGGCAAATCGTGAAAGAGCGCGCAATAAAAGTTATTTTCTATTCTTTTTTTGCAAGCTTTTACGCTAAGAGAATAAAAGTAACCAAAAATCGCCACGACTAGCATATGACCGAGCACGTTTGTTTGAGGTATGCGCTGCGTTTGAGCCCAACGCCTTTGAAATCTAAGCCGCCCGCTTAAATCCACGATTTTAGCGAGTTTTTGATTCATCGCGATTTTTCGCACGCCGATAAGCTCGTAATAATCTTCTAATTCTTCATCTACTTTGGCTTTTAATTCCTCAATATCGCTCAAAAACTTGCTCGTTTGATAAACGATGCTAAACTCCCAACGCGTCGCCAAATAACTCGCGGCTTTTAATATTAAACGCTCTTTTTCGTGATCTTTGCCGTTTTGGTAAGCTTTTAGACGAGCCAAAAACGCCCCGCCCTCAATATTGGCGACTAAGGGTTCGAGTTTTTCGAGCACCCATTTATTTACCTCTTCTCGCTTGGATTTTTGAATTTCGTGAAAAACGTTTGGACGAATATCCGTAACCACGACACGCGCGAGAAACTCAAAAATACCGCCTTCGATGAGATAATTCATATCCACGTCTTTTTCAAATTTGGCGATAAAATAAGCGATAATAAATTTGTGAGCTTGTTTGTCGAGTTCGACAAGATTTACCATTTTTGGATAATCGTTCCAGCGTAAAATACTCGCGGCTTTGAAAATATGCTCGATAAGTTTAGCATTTAACATAATCACGCCTTTAAAACTTTCGAAGCTCTTCGCGACGAATTTTACTGGTATCATAATTTTCGCCGCGGGCTAAATTTGAATCCACTTCGATTACGGTGTGAACGTTGCCGCGCGGGTTAAAATCGCCCACTACGCGTAAATATTTTGGCGCGAGTTTGGATTCTAGCGTATCATAAATCTCATTTATCGCAGCTTCATGACTGATGTGACGATTCATAAAACTATTAATATAAAGTTTTATAGCTTTGAGTTCCACAGTCCATTTGTCCGGCACGTAGGTTACGAAGACACTCGCAAAATCAGGATACCCACTGCGCGGACAAAATGCCATAAATTCGGGCAAAGTAATATAAATTGCATAATCGTGAGCGGCGGTATTTTCCCAAATTTCTAAATCACGCTCCGCGTTAAATTCCGCTATTTCTTTTTCACCATATTTCATAATTTTCCTTTCAAATTTGAATTAAATTGCAACCGGACGTGCTATTAAAAAACCTTGCACAAAATTTACGCCGCTTGATTTAATCTTTTCAAAAATTTCGTCGCTATCTATAAACTTTATTATACTTTTTATATTTTGATTTGCCGTCGCGGCACATAAAGCTCGCAAAAGTGTTTCAAATTTGGAATTTGCATAGTTTTTGCTAAATTCTAAATCAAAAATAATATAATTTAAATTTAAATTTTTAAAATATTCAAATCCCGCATTTTTTCCGCCAAAATGTGAAATAGCAAGTTCAAACCCCATTTTTAAATAATCTTCTAAAATGACTTTAAACGTGTCTAAATCCTCATACACATCTTCTTCCCAAAATTCGAAAATAATTTTTTCAGGCTCGATCTCACGTTTAGCCACCATTTTTGAAATTTCATTTAAAAAATAAACGTTACGAAGGCTTACGGGCGAGATTTCTACGAAAGTTTTGGCGTGCGATTTTTTATAAAACTCACTTTTTAGAAACACTCTTAAAATTTCTAAATCATATTGTATTTCAAGTCCAGTTTTATTAATAATTTGAACAAAATCAGACTTTGAAATATTTTCTTTTTCAAATTTGAGTTTAACACTAAGTGAATATAATGATTTCATACCGCTTAAACTTTTTATTTCTTGCACTTTTAGAACAAATTTTTTATACTCTAAAAGATTTAAAATTTCATTTTTATTAATATATGCCGCCACACTTTTTTGGTCATTTGAAAGTTTAAAACTAAGCGCGCCTAAAAGTTCTTTCAAATTTGAATGAGTTAGCAGATTTTCCATACTAAAATGTATTCTTATTTCAAGCCCAAACAAACCGCTCTTATTTATCTCGTTTTCAAAGTTTTTGAGAATATGATTAAGGTCGCTTCTAGCCTCTACAAGAGTCAAAAAATATCCGTCTAAAAATTTACCGATAGGCGCGTTTTTAAAACCGTTTCGCACCAAAAAATCATTAAATTTGAAAGCAAACTCACAAAGAATTTTATCTGTATTTTCAAAATCATAGCGCGAAATAATAGCGTTTAGATTTTTAACGCCCATTAAAATACAAACTTTACCTTTTTTATTCAAATTTGAAGTAATAATTTGACTAATTTTTTCGCGCGTAAAAGTTTTGCTCACGGGATCAATAAAACTCGTCTCAAAACCCCTATATATCATATAAAAAGCAAAATAAACATATATTAGACTAAGAATAGTAAAAAGTATAACGTCGTCGCCTTCTAAAAATTCAAATTTAAAAAAGGCATAACCCCATAAAAAAAGCAACAAAAAGAAGGGAAACGCTATCCTAAGTGCGATAAAAAAGCGATTTCCCCGCTCTTTGGTTTGTGAATAAAGCATTAAATATCCAAAAATTTAACGTCTTTGGCGTGCTCTTGAATATAATCTCTGCGCGGCTCGACCTCATCACCCATAAAGAGTTCAAAAATTTCGCTAGCTTTGTCTATATCGTTGATACTAACTTTAAGTAAGCGACGATTTTCAGGCGACATGGTAGTATCGCGAAGCTGATCGGGATTCATCTCGCCAAGACCTTTGTAGCGTTGAATGTCGGCGCCTTTTTTGGCATTTTCTTCGATTTCATTGAGCACGTTTATCGGATCTTCTTTTAAATCAATATCGCGTTCTTTAATTTTTTGATAAATATGCACGGCTTCTTCAAAAAGAACGTTACCAAAGAGATTATCATTTACCACAAGTTCTTCCATACCGTTTGGCGTTTGTGCATAAATGCGGATTTCGTTTTCATTAACGTAAGAATTGAGAATATTAAATCCTTCTTCTTTGATTTTGGCTGTGAGAATATCGAAAAGCTCACTATAAGGAAGTCCGACGAGGTCTGGATTTTCGACCATATAGCGAATGGCACTGATAATGTTATAACGTTTTTTGAGCTCCATCAAAATAGCGCGGTAACTTGCTATAATTTTGAGATATTCAATCAAATCTTTATTTCCCACACCCTCAAATTCACGGCTCTCTATGCCGGTTTCGATAAGAAACTCGTTAAGGGCTTTTTCGTCTTTGAGATAAATTTTCTTTTTACCTTTTTTGTATAGATAAAGCGGCGGTTGAGCTATATAAACGTAACCTTTTTCGATAATCGGCGTAAGAAAACGGAAAAAGAACGTTAAAAGTAAGGTTTGGATATGACTTCCGTCCACGTCCGCATCGGTCATAATAATGATTTTGTGATAGCGGAGTTTACTTTCGTCAAATTCCTCGCCTATACCGCAACCAAAAGCGGTAATCATATTTTTGATTTCTTCAGATTTTAGAATTTTATCAAGGCGAGATTTTTCTACGTTGAGAATTTTACCGCGAAGTGGTAAAATCGCTTGATTGGTGCGACTGCGGCCACTTTTTGCCGAACCGCCCGCACTATCTCCCTCGACTAGGAAAATTTCACACTCGCTAGGATCTTTGCTTTGACAATCGGCTAGTTTTCCGGGAAGAGTTCCCACACTATTTATATTATCCTTGCGACGAGTAAGTTCGCGAGCTTTTTTAGCCGCCTCGCGACCGCGGGCTGCGAGTAAAGCCTTACCCATAATGGCGCGAGCTTCGTTTGGATTTTCTTCAAAATATTTAACAAGAGTGTCAAATACCATTTTTTGAACGATAGGTTTAACGTAACTTGAACCTAGTTTTCCTTTAGTTTGCCCCTCAAATTGAGGTTCTGGAACCTTTACGCTAACTACAGCGATAAGACCCTCGCGTATATCGTCGCCGGTAATTTTCGTATCTTTTTCCCTTGCGGCGGCGTTAGCGGCAATATAATTAGTAATGGCTCTAGTAAGTCCCGCTCTAAAACCGGCCTCGTGAGTTCCACCCTCGGGAGTTTTAATATTATTTACAAAACTTAATAAATTTTCGCTATAAGTTTCATTATAAAGTAAGGCGAAATCTACCATCACATCTTGCTCGCCTCCGCTAAAACTAACGGCTTTACTAACCGGTGCGGCTTTATTCATATCGCTTACGAAACTCTCGAGTCCGCCTTCAAAATGAAAAGTCTCGTTAAATCCGTCTCTTTGATCTTTAAAATGAATTTTAATTTTTGGATTTAGATATGCAAGCTCTCTGAATCTCTTGGCTAATATTTCGCGATCAAACGAAGTAATTTCAAATATCTCTCCATCCGGCCAAAATTCAACCGTGGTTCCCGTTTTTTTACTAGGTTTTATTTGTTCAAGAGCATTTTGCGGAATACCTTTGGCAAATTCTTCTCTCCACAAAAATCCCTCGCGCTCGATGTTTAGCACGAGTTTTTTTGATAAGGCGTTAACAACAGAAATACCCACGCCGTGTAAACCGCCGCTCACTTTATAAGTGTCTTTATCAAATTTACCACCCGCGTGAAGAACGGTAAGAACTACCGTCGCGGCGGATATTTTTTCCGTTGGGTGAATACCTACCGGAATACCGCGTCCGTTATCGCTAATAATAGCCGAACCCTCGTTTGTAAGCTCGACCCAAATTTCATTACAGTATCCCGCCATTGCTTCGTCGATTGAATTATCCACCACTTCGTAAATCATATGGTGAAGACCGCCGACGTTAGTGTCGCCTATATACATTCCCGGGCGTTTACGTACCGCCTCGAGACCTTTTAAGACCTTAATATTACCTTCGCCGTAATTTTGATTATTTTCCATTGTTACCTCGCTTCATTTACGGGCATAATTACCGTTCTAAGTTCGCCGCATACCAAAATAAACGGTGCGACACTATCGTTAAATCCTAATATAAAATCGCTTTCTTCTATGCTAGAAAGAAAATCTAGTATAAATCTTGCCCTTACGTTAATACTAAAACTCTCGCTAGTTCCGGTCATAAACTCAACACTGGTTTTTGCTTCACTGTTATCGTCGTTAATGCTTTCAAATACGATATTTTCAGGATTGAAAGTCATTTTTACGACTTCTGAAAGCATAGAAATCGTTTTTATACCCTCAACCATTTTTTCTCTATTTAAATTTAACGTGATTTTAGCTTCGGTTGGAATCACGCGCTCATAATTTGGATATTTGCCGTTGATGAGTTTTGTAAAAAATTCGAAATTTTCGCTAACGGCGATGAAAATATTTTCGTCATAATAAATTCCGATGTCTTCAAAAAAGAGTTTTTGCATTTCCAAAATCGCTTTTTTGGGAATGATGACGTTAAATTCTCTATCAGAAGTCAAAGGAATAGTATAAACGCCAAGCCTTTTGGTATCGGTACCAACTAGATTTATCATATCGGTTTTGATATCGAGTAAGGCGCCTGTGAGTTCGCGTTTAGTATTATTTAGCTCTATACAAGGCGATATTTTTTTAAGGCTCTTGCCTAGGATTCCGGCGTTGATTTCAAATTTGGCTTTGCCACTCGTGCTAGGAAATGCCGGAAACTCGGCCGCGTTTTGCATAGGGAGTTTGTATTTTGAATTGTTTTGTTTGATATAGAGATATTTTTCTACCGTTTCTAAGATAACGTCTCCGTCTTTGAGACCTTTGATGATATCTAAAAGTTTTTTACCGTTTGCCGTAGCTTCACCGTTTTCGCTTATTTGAATATTGTTCGAAACTTTATAAGCTAACCCTATTTCGTGGTCTGTTCCTTTGACGCTTAAAACGCCGTTTTCGGTTTTGAAAAGAATGTGAGAATTAATCGAACTTAAATCTCTTTTTTCGAGATAAGGATTTATATTTGTTACGATGGATTCCAAGACGTTTTTTTTGATGAGAACTTTCATTTTTTTGCCTTTCAAATTTTAATTTTTAAATTTTTATTGTAGTAGGTTGCGTGATTTTGTGAAAAACCACGACGAGCGCCTGAAATTTCATCATTTTTTCGTTTGTTAATTTCAAATTTAATTTCACTTCTTTTCACATTATTCCTTTGAAGTTATTTTATTTTTGAGTTCTTCGACTAATAATCTAAAACTCTCGTTACTGTCTATAATTTCGTTTATTTTTTTGATAGTATGACTTACCGCGCTATGGTCTTTTAAACCAAAATGTGTGGCTAATTGTGGCATAGAATTGATAGTAAGTGTTTTGGATAAATATATACAAATTCTACGCGCTTCCACGATTTTTTTGGTTCTGTTATTACTTTTTATTTCGCTTGGTTTAACGTTTAATTCTTTTGAAACGCGTGTAATAATGGTTTCTATATCGATGTTTTCTTGTTTTTCTTTAATTTGATCTTTGATAATATCTTTTGCTAGTTCGAGTGTGATTTTTTTATTCATAAGTCTTGCCATAGCGCTAATGTTTAATATCGCGCCTTCGATTTCGCGAATATTATCGCCCATATTTGTGGCGATATATTCTATCACGTCTTCGCCTAGATTAATATCGTCGAACTCACATTTTGTTTTAATGATTTGTATTTTGGTATCGAGTTCCGGCGGAGTGATATCGGCCATTAGACCGCTTTCAAAACGGCTTTTTAATCTTTCTTCAAATCCATGCAAATCTTTTGGTTTTTTATCGCAAGTAAGTACTATTTGACCTTGTTTTGAGTGAAGTTCATTAAATGTGAAAAAAAATTCTTCTTGCACACTTTGACTTTTGCCAAAAAATTGAACGTCGTCGATAAGTAAAACGTCGCATTCTCTGTATTTGGTTTTAAATTTATTTTGTGATTTTTCGTTAATACTATCAAAAAAATCCCGCATAAATTGTTCTGCTGTGACGCAAATAACCAATTTTCCATGATTAATACAATAATTTCCGATAGACTGTAAAAGGTGAGTTTTACCAAGACCCGTCGAACCATAGATAAAAAATGGATTATAACTTTTACCGGGATTTTTGGCAACTTCGCGCGCGACGTTATAGGCAAATTGATTTGAATCGCCCACGACAAAATTTTCAAATTTCAAATTTGGATTTAAAACTGAGCTTTTTTGGGTATTTGTTGTGCTAAGTTCAAATTTTTTTGCCGCGCTTTTTGTTTTGGTTTTTTCATTTATAATTTTAATCTCGGGTTTGGCGCCTGTTTTTGCCTCAAAATAGTAAGCGATTTTATCGGCGTATTTGGTAGAAATAAAGCGCGCTAAAATCTCGTTTGGAGCACAAAAAATAATTTTGTTCTCATTTGAGAGTTTTTCTTCGAATTTTAAACGCGCAATGTAAGTTTGCGCTTCAAATTCGGAAATATTTTTTGAAAGCATGGCTAAAACGTCGTCGGCAAGCATTATTCCCCTTGTAAAAATATACGATTATAGCCAAAATTTGATTAAAAATTCATTATTTTTAGGCTATTATTAATTAATATTTTCACATGTGAATATAATGTGAAAATATATGTGAATAAAATAAGGAAATTTAATATGAAAATTTTGGGAATTGATCCGGGAACTCGCAACTGTGGATACGCTATAATCGAAAAAAACGGTTCTCATCGCTCGCTTGTTGAGGCGGGTCTTATTAAAATCGCGCCGGATAAATTACAATTTCAAATCACGCAGCTTTGTGAGGGTTTAGATCTCGTTTTTAAGGCTCACGACATAGCTCACGTGGCGGTTGAAGATATGTTTTATGCTTATAATCCAAAAACGGTTATTAAGCTCGCGCAGTTTCGCGGAGCACTCAGTCTAAAAATACTCCAGGTTCACGGCGAGTTTGCCGAATATACGCCCCTTCAAATCAAAAAAGCCGTAACCGGCAAGGCCAAAGCGCAGAAAGAACAAGTCGCGTTTATGGTCAAAAATATGCTTGGTATCAAAAAAGAAATTAAACCCCTTGATATCACAGACGCTATTGCTATCGCGCTTACGCATAGTTTTAATATCAAAGATTAGTTCAAATTTGAATATTCAAATTTGAACTAGGTTTTTATTATTTGTGGAGTTGTGAGTCACGACCGAAATTTGGCGAGCGCGGTCCGTAAAGTATGCAGTCGTTGCAGTTTGTGGCAAATAATTCGCCCTCGGCTTGTTTTGATAGAGCGTAACTTCGCTCGCTAAGGGTGTCTGAAACCTGCGTGATAGCGGCGCTAATTAGCATACCGATTATGTTATTATTACCGCTTGAACTGTCGCTTCTAGCGCTAGCGGATTTTTCCCATAGTGTTTTGCCTGTTTCGGTAGATACGAGAGTGGCTGAGAGGGAGACTACGCTCTCGCTATTTAGCACCGCGTAGCTCGTGCCATAGGTTTTTACATCTAGATATAATACCGCGTCCGGAGCAAAAATTTGGCGCAGTTTGGTAAGCGAAACGTTTTTGGCTTCAAAGCCGTCTAAAATACCGTTTTGGTTAAAAGTCTCGGTCGTGAGCGCGGGCGAAAAGACATAATATCCCGCTTCGCAAAGAGGTTGCACGGCGTGAGCTAAAACCGCGGCGGCGGCTTTGGGTTCTAAACTTTCGTTCTGCGGCGGCATAATAAGAATGGAGCGCGGTTTGGATTGCAAAAACTCGGAATAATCATAAACT
>ONQI01000064.1 GCA_900319915.1 uncultured Campylobacter sp. | reverse complement strand
AGCATTCCGCAAAGACTCACGCCGTAAAGTATAATAATCCAAGAAATATAAATCCAAATAAAGAAAAAGAATAGTATCGAAAACGATCCGTAAATGCTCGCGTAGGTCTTGTTCATCACGGCGTATTGGATGAAAACGAGCTTGGTGATTTCCCATACGAGCGAGCTGATAAACGAACTAAAAAGTACGGATTTCACGCTTAGATTTCGGTTGATGGAGATAGCGAAAGTAATCGCGAAAATCGCCCAAATGATGAGATAAGGAAAAATTGCGATGAAATTAAGCCCGCGCGTGTATTCATTGCTCGCAAGCGCGGCTTGTATATAGGCGGTGAGATAAAACGAAAGTCCAAGAGCAAGCGGCATAAGCGTCATTAGCGTCCAATATACGCTCAGCCCGTGCCAAAAACCGCGCGGTTTGGTGTTTGTCAGGCGCGCGACGACGTATTCGAAGTTAGCAAAAAACATAATGCTCGTGAAAAATACCGCCACTAGGCCGAAAATCCCCAAGTTGCTAGAATTGTTAAGGAATTGGTCGATATGTCCGGTAATCGCTTCGCTATTTGCGGGGAGCAAATTTGAAAAGATAAAATCCTTAATGCGCGCTTCGTATTCCTTGAAGCTCGGCATATTTGTAAAAATCGAAAGCGAAATAAAAATGAAAGGAATTAACGCCAAAAATGTGTTAAAACTCAGGCTCGCGGCATAGTGGAAAAGATCCTTATCTAAGGCTCTATCCCACATTTGCCTAGCGATTTTAATGGCCCGTTCTTTGTCCATCATAGCCCCATTTTGTTTGGATTGAGAATATTGTTTGGGTCAAAGGCGCGTTTGATGGCGCGGAAGAGGTTCATTTCTTCTTGGCTAAATGCAAGGCGCATAAACGGCGCTTTGCTCACGCCTATGCCGTGTTCGCCCGAAAGCGTGCCTTCAAGTTCGACCGCAGCTTTGAAAATTTCTTCTATCGCCTTATGTCCGCGCTCGACTGCGGCGGGGTCGTCTTTGTCGACCATGACGTTGGTGTGGACGTTGCCATCCCCGGTATGTCCAAAACAAGGCGTCGTAACATCAAATTTGGCCGAAATCTCGGCTATTTTGGCTAGCAAACTTGGGAGTTTGGAGCGCGGCACGGTGATATCTTCGTTGAGTTTAAGCGAGCCGTAGCAAGTGATAGCCTGCGAGCAGTTGCGGCGCGCGAACCAAATGTCCGCGGCTTCGGTGTCATCTTTCGCCACGCGAAATTCCCTCGCGCCGTTTGCTTTGAAATGTTCTTCTAGCGCTTTTAGCTCTTCTTCGACTACGCTCAAATTTGAACCGTCCACGTCGCTAATGAGTATCGCGCCCGCGTCTGTGGGCAAGCCTTTGTGGTATTTGCTTTCGACGGCTTTTATGCTGAGATTATCGAGAAATTCCATCGCTACTGGTGTCACGCCGTCCGCCATTGTGCGAAAAACCGCGTTCATAGCCGAATTTATGTCGTCAAACACGCCCATTGCAGTTTTTTTGTATTTCGGTTTAGTGATGAGCTTAAGCGTAATTTCGGTGATGACCGCGAGGGCGCCTTCGCTGGCGATGAGGATACCCGCGACGTTAAAGCCCGCCACGTCTTTTATCGTGCGTTTGCCCGCGCGGATAATGTCGCCGTTTGGGAGAACGGCGCGAAGCGCCATGACATAGCTTTTGGTAATGCCGTATTTGGCGGCTCTCATGCCGCCCGAGTTTTCGGCGACGTTGCCGCCTAGCGTGCTATAATTTTCGCTCGCGGGGTCCGGCGGATAAAAAAGCCCGCGTTTTTCGGCTTCTTTTTGCAAATCCATATTGATCACGCCCGGTTGGACGACTGCGACCATGTTGTCCATATCGATTTCTAAGATTTTGTTCATGTGCTTTTCTAGACTAAGCACAATTCCGCCGCTAGCCGCGAGCGAGCCGCCTGTAAAGCCGCTACCCGCGCCTCTCGGGACGATTACGATTTTGTGTTCGTTACAATAGCGCAAAATGTCGCTCACGTCCTTTTCGTCGCGCGGGAAAAGCACGCCATCTGGCAAGAAGCGTTTTTTGGTCGCGTCGTAACAATATGCAATTTTGTGCGCGTCGTCGAAGCACGCGTTTTCCGCGCCGAGCAGTTTGGTGAAAAAATCAATATGTTTTTTATCCATTGCCGCGCCTTATTTTAGCAAGTGGCGATAATATTTATCGTAGTTGTTGATTTTAGCCGAGTCGAAATCCCAGAAAACCGCGCTAATGTCATGCACTCTTGTGTAGAATGGGAGCACGTAGTAAGACACGCCGAGGCTTTTGAATTTGCGCAAAATCTCAAAACTGCCGCAATCAACAAAAACCGCCTCGTTATCTAGCGCGAAAAATATTAGCCCAGCCGCGTTTTGCGCGCATACTCTACGGAAATCGTCGCGAGTCGGATTTGGTTTGTACTTGCGACTAAGGTAGGCTGCCATGACGTCAGGGTGGACGAAAGTGATATTTGGAAACGCTTTGACGATTTCTTTATAAATTTCTTCGTTTGGCGTTACGATGAGAGAACGCTCGTAAAGGAAGTTTAGCACGACCTCGTCTCCGGCTTGGGGTAAGAAATTTGGAAGTGGCAAGGCTTTTTGTTGCAGACCGCTAAACACTTCAAAGCGCACGGTGGCAAAGCCGGCTTTTTTCTCCGTTACGACCGCGCGAGCTACGATAGAGCTAAGGTCGCCTCCAAATTTGTGCATCACAACGCCGCTAGAACCTACCAAAAATCGGTCGCTATCAACAATGACGCCGGTACCGTTATTTTCGCTGATTAAAAGCGTGTAGAAAGGCTTGAAGTTAAACTCCGCGCCCCAACTTAGCCCACAAATTAGCGCGATTAGAACGAAAAATCTTTTCAAATTTGCTCCTATAAATTTTCGCTTATTATAGCAAATTAGGCTTATATTTTATTCAAATTTGAAATAATTTTTAAACGCTCTGGCGGTGTTTTTGCAAAACATAAGGCAAAATACGCTAAAATACCCCCACTCAAATTTGAAAAGGCAAACCATGAAAAAAACCCTCTTTTTGATATTTTTTATTTCAAATTTGATTTCAAATTTGAACGCTGCGAAAATCAGCGTAGAGGAGCTTACGTGGGCTAGAGGCGAGACTTTGCTTACGTTTTTTGAAAACAACAATATCCCGCTAAATTTATACTATAATCTAGAAAAAGAAGACCAAGAACTTGCCAACGAAATCGTTAGCGGAGTGAAGTTTCAAATCCTCAGAAATGATAATGGGAGCATATCTCAAGCGCTAATCCCCGTGAGTGAAGAACTTCAAATTCACATTATCAAAAACAAGCTCGGTAAATATGAAATCGATTTTATCCCTATCATTTACGAGACCGAAGAACGCGTTTTTAGTATTGCTTTGACTAAGTCTCCATATCAAGATATAGAAAGCGCCACAGGCAGCACGAAAGTCGCGAATGCTTTCATCGCGGCTTTCCGTGGCAACGTGGATTTCAAAGGACTCAAAAAAGGCGATCGCCTCGTAATTGCTTACAAACAAAAACGCCGTATGGGAAAGGCATTTGGCGAACCGGATATTCATGCCGCGATGATAGAGGTGAGAGGCAAATTTGAATATACTTATCAATTTAAGGATAAATTTTACGATGAAAATGCGCGCGAACTCGATAAATTCTTTCTTATCAAGCCCGTCAAAGAAGCGCGCGTCAGTTCGCCTTTTAACCCAAAACGCTTTCACCCGATTTTAAAACGATATCGCGCGCATCTTGGCATAGACTATGCCGCGCCTAAGGGTACGAAAATCCACGCAGCCGGGGATGGTGTGGTAACCTTTGCCGGACGCAAAAGTGGTTATGGAAACGTCCTTACTATCAAACACAGTGGCACTTATACGACGCTTTATGCGCATTTAAACGGCTTTGCTAAAGGCATAAAAAACGGTATGAAAGTTCGTCAGGGTCAGGTTGTAGCTTACGTTGGCAGTACGGGCATGAGTACGGGTCCGCATCTTCACTTTGGACTTTATCGCAACAATGTGGCGATAAATCCAAACTCCGTCGTCAAAATTTCTAAGGGCGGCGTGGACAACAAAGAAAAAGCCGCGTTTAACGCCGTTAAAAATAAATTTACGCCTATCTTAAAAGCCGCGCTAGACCCCGCGCACGTCAATCCGCCGCGTGAAGAAAGCTTCGATAACGTGGTTAGTTTTTAATTCAAATTTGAATAAAGGCAGGACGAGAAATGAGTAAAGAACTCGAAGAAGCGCAAGAACAGCTTGAAAAGCATCTTAGCGGTGAAATCGAACTAAGCTCCGCCGATCTCGCCGAATACCTCAAAGACGTCAAAAATTCCGGCGACGGAGAGCATTACGCCGAGTATCTCGAAAAAATGGATACCGAAGACCTCGGCGACGTGGCTATGGAGCTACCAGACCACATGCTCAAAGACGTCATCGAGACGTTGCCCGAAAATAAAATCGTAGAAGCGCTCGAAGGTCTAGAATCCGACGACGCCACCGACCTTCTCCAAAATATCGAAGAAATCGACGAAACAAAAGCTCAACAGCTCTTTGACTCGCTAGAACTTGATAGTCAAAAAGAAATTTCCAAGCTTATTAATTATGAAGAAAACGAAGCGGGCGCGTATATGCAAACCGAGCTTTTTTCCGCGCGCATGGATGAAAAGCTGAGCGTCGCTATAGGGCGTTTTCGCAAAATGAACAAGAGTGGCGAGATCGAGAATATATTTCAGCTTTT
>ONQI01000058.1 GCA_900319915.1 uncultured Campylobacter sp. | reverse complement strand
GAAGCATTTTGCGATGATTTTTACGCTCGGAAACGCGACTCGCGTGAATAATAAAACAAAAAGTTTATCGAGTACGGGGAGACACGAAGCGAGCGTAAAAATGGCGCAAAAGGCGAGTCGCTTAAATCTCGATGGCGACCACCGCTACCGCAAACCCCCCGTCGTCCGAGATGCTCGCGCTGGCTGATTTTATGCCAAATTTTTCTAAGACACGGGGCGAAAAAGTAATCGTCGGCGCGCCAAGGGGGGTTTTGCCTATTACGACGTCATGCCAGCCAAAATCAGAGCAAATCCCGCAGCCAAGGGCTTTTGAAGCGGCTTCTTTGACCGCCCAAAATCCCGCCGCCGTCTCGTCGCTTCGCACGAGCGCGAGTTCGTCCTCGCCCAAAAATTTGCGCAAAAACGCGTCGCCGTGGCGTTCGCGAGCGCGGGTAAAACGCTCGATTTTGGCAAGATCAATGCCTATCACGCTAGTCTCGCAAAAACCCGCGAAATCATCATTGAATGATGAAATCCGTAAAATAGACGTTTTTGATATAACCGTCGCGCAAAGCCTCGTTGATACGCGTCACAAGCTCGTCTTTGAGGTGCTCTTTGCCCTTTTGAGTACTAATGTCCTCGTAAGTTTTTGAGCTTAGCGTGCGTATGATTATATCGCGCAAAAGCGGCTTTTTCTGATCGATTTCCATAGTGAGCTTCTCTTCGCTAAGTTCGAGATTTAGCTCCATCTTGAGAAATCTACTACCCGATTCGCTAAGCAGATTGACGACAAATTGGTCCATCGGATACATTGGTCCCACGTTAAAAAAGTCGTTCGAACGTTGTTGCGGAGTCGGTTTTTTGGGCATTTGTTGTTGTGCGGGCGCCGCTTGTTGCACCGCCATCTCGCCACCCTCCGTCGCCGTCGCCGCTGTGGGTTGTTCACCGCCGCCGCTTAGCAAAAGCGCGACCACGAGACCGCCGATGATGAGTAAAAATACCAAAATCGCGATAATCGCGATAAGAATGACGTTCCCACCCTTTTTTGCCGGTTTTTCTTCACTTGCTTCGTCAGCCATTATTTCCTCCTAAATTTTCTTTATTTTATCATATTTTGAACTTAATTTTCAAATTTGAAACGCCACGCCCTAATTAGCTTCGTTTTTGCTCTCTTCACGCACGTCTTCAAGAGCCTTGCCAAGGCGTTTAAAACCTTTTTCCATCGCATTTTCATCGATATTTAGCGCGGGCAAAAATCGCAAAGTCGCGGCGCCTGATTTGAGGATAAGTACTCGCCTTTTTAGCGCGGCTTCAAAGATTTTTTTGAGATTGGCGGGATCGCGAAGGATTAGCCCTTGCATGAGTCCTAGTCCCACGCGTTTTTCGATTAAGTCGCTAAAATTACTCGCAAGCGCGTCGAGACCGGCTTCGAAGGTCCTTATTGTTTTATCTAGCGCGCCGCTATTTTTGAGTTTTTCGAGCTCGGCAAGCACACAGTTGCCGGCCGCCGTAGCCAAGAAGTTACCTCCAAAGGTGCTACCATGGTCGCCCGGAGTAAAAATATCTTCCCTGCTCGCGCACGCCCCTATCGCTACGCCGCCCGCTATGCCTTTGGCAAACGTGATAATATCGGGCGTAACGCCGTAAATCTTGCTTGTGACGAACTCGCCGGTGCGGTACGCGCCACATTGCACTTCGTCGGTGATAAATAAGATATTGCGCTCTTTACATACTTTGGCGAGCTTTTGGACGTCTTCTTTTGGCAAAGGACACACCCCGCCCTCGCCTTGGACGAGTTCGATCATCACGGCGCAAGTTTTTTCATTCAAATTTGAAATAATCTCGTCGATGCTCCCAAAATACGAAAACGCTTCGGGATACGGCGCAAAGTCGCGCGGATGGAATTTTTCTTGACCTGTGAGTTTGAGCGTGGCGATAGTGCGACCGTGAAAAGAATTAGCTAGCGAAAATATTTCGTATCGCTCGCCGCCGTCTCTTTTACCAAATTTGCGGGCAAGTTTGATAGCACACTCGTTGGCCTCGGCACCGCTGTTTGCGAAAAATACGTAGTGTTTGCTTCCAAGCAACTCGTCAAATTTCGCGGCGAGCTCTTCTTGTGGGCGAATGCGATAAATATTCGAGGTGTGCAGCAAAGTCTCGGCTTGCTTGGCGAGGACTTTGGCAAGTTTTTTTGGCGCGTGACCGAGCGAACAAACGCCTATGCCGCTACCAAAGTCGATATAATCATCGCCTTTTTCATCCCAAAGAACCGCGCCTTCGCCTTTTACGAAGGCCAAGTCGACCCTAGAATAGTTGCCCATTAACATAATCAATCCTTATAAGTAATTTGCGGTAAATTCCAGCCTTTATAGTAGGCAAACATACGAAAAATAACGCCTGCAAGCAAAAGCGCCATCGTCGTGTAAATATTAACTATATTTATCTTATCCATGGCGAAATACGCAAGCCCGATAAACATACTAATCGTGCCGTAAAGTCCCGTTTTAAAAAACCACGGCACTTCGTTAAGCAACACATCGCGCAGTATGCCCCCGCCCACGCCATTGGCAAACGCCACGAGTATGACGCCAAAAATATTTAGCCCAAACTCGCTCGCAACCATCGCGCCGACGATAGAAAAACTAATCACGTCGATTGCGTCGGTAAAAATAAAAATAAACTTTCGCTCAAGCCCGCTTCGCTCTTCGTGGTGTAATCTAAGCACGATCGCACCCGCCATCACGACAAGCACGATAAGAACGGGCATATAATGCGTAAACGAATACGCCGGGCGACCGACGATGACATCTCGCATAAGCCCGCCGCCAAGAGCCGTGAGAAAAGCCGCTATAAACACGCCAAGCCAGTCGCAACCGCGCTTGATGCCGAACAAAAATCCGCTCAGAGCGGCAGAGGCAATACCGACGTATTCGGCGAGTAAGAACGACTCCATAAAAACCCACTTTTTTAGGGCGTATTTTACTATTTAAATTTAAAAAAATAGTTTAAATTTGCGAGGCACCTAGTTCAAATTTGAAAGCTAATTCAAATTTGAATCTAAAAAACCACTATTTTGCGAGTTCCCTCGGCAGATCAAAGCCGAGTTCGCTAAACTCGCGCGGGACGGCCGCGCGGAAGCGGTAATTTAATAGTGTAGTTTCGTAACTATGCAAATACATACGTTTGGCGCTGTTTTTGGCGTATTTTTCGTCGCCTATCACGCCAAATCCCGCGTTCGCGAGATGACAGCGGATTTGGTGCGTGCGACCGGTTTCGATAACCACGCGCACGAGCGAGCGTTTGCCCTCGACTAAAAGCGGATAAACGTGCGTAACGGCGGTTTTGCCATGAGTATCGGGGCGAGTAAGCGCACCCGAGCGCGTTTTTATAGTAGTTAGAGGCTGGTCGATGGTGAGCTCTTCGGCGAGTACTCCTCGCACCGCCGCGAAATATGTTTTGCCGACTCTACCGGCTTTAAACTCGCGAATAGCGCGCGCTTGAAACTCCTCGTTTTTGTAAAGCAGCACCACGCCGCTCGTTTCTTTATCAAGACGGTTTAGAAGCGGCGCGCCAAAATCAGCGGCGATTTTTTCGCTAGTGACAAAGGCGGGTTTATTTACCGCTATGATATTTT
>ONQI01000063.1 GCA_900319915.1 uncultured Campylobacter sp. | reverse complement strand
CTGACCGAAATACCCAAATCCCCACGCTAGAAGTCCCAAAACGCCAAGAAATGTCTGACCCGCGAAAATGTTTAGGTGCTCGCCGCCATTATGAGCACGATTTCGAGCCAACTTCTAGTGAGCGCAAGCTCGGTGACGAGGGATTTTATTTTTGCTTTTTACAAACACGAAGTAAGCGCCAAAACGCAAGTTATAGTGGGTCGCGTCGCGGTCGTGTTTGTGGCTCTCGTCGCCACGGCTTTTGCGTTTAATTCGGCAGATACCGTTTTAGGTGTCGTGGGCAACGCGTGGGCGGGCTTTGGCGCGAGTTTTGGTCCCGTGTTGTTATTTAGTCTATATTCGCGCAAGATGAGCGCGCTTTCGGCGCTCGCCGGTATGCTTACCGGTGGCGTGACGGTGCTTTTGTGGATAATTTTTGGGCTTGGCGACGTGGTTTACGAGCTTTTGCCGGGCTTTGTCTTTTCGTGCGCGGTGATTGCACTTATTAATCACTACACCTCGATTATCGGTAAAATGAATGTCGAGCCAAACGCGCAAACCATAGGCGAGGAGTTCGCTAAAATGGAAGAACGCAATAAGACTTTATGACTTTTTAAGCCAAAACGCCGTATAATTACGGCTCTTCAAACGGGTTCATAGCTCAGTTGGTTAGAGCATCCGGCTCATAACCGGATGGTCCTAGGTTCAAGTCCTAGTGAACCCACCACCCTTTTATTCAAATTTGAAATTCTTATTTAAGATTTATTCTTGCTTAATGTTTTTTGGGATATAATCGCACGCAAATTCAACTAAAAGGAGAGCGTTTATGGATTGCTTGAAAATGATTAAAAGCGCGAAATTAAAGGCGACGCCTCAACGCGTCAGCACTCTCAAAGTGCTTTCAAAACACACTCACCCCACTATCGACGAACTCTATGACGAAGTGAGAAAAGAACACCCTTCGGTTTCGCTCGCGACCGTGTATAAAAACGTCGCCGCGCTTATTGACGCAAAGCTCGCCATAGAGTTTAACGCGCCAAACCAAAAAACGCGCTTCGATATCAATGAAAAGCCTCATATTAACGTTATTTGCGAAGGTTGTGGCAAGATTCGCGACCTTTACGAGGACGATGCGAAATTGGCCGAGTGGCGCGATTTGCTCGAACAAAAAATCGGCAAAAAAATCAGCCGCATGCAGGTCATGATCACGGTTTGCGATTGCAAAAATTGCTAATTTTGGGCGTTTGAGGGGAAGAGTTGGTTAGCGAGATTGAGCGCAAATTTCTGCTGAGCACGGGCGCGGTCGATTTTTTGGAACGAGGCGGGATAAAGTTCGAAAAGAGCGAAATCTGCGAGGTGTTTTCCAAAATCGCTACTAAAAGTGATACTTTTTACCGCCATGTCAAATTTGAACGTTCGAATTTGAGCGGAAGCGTCCAAGATGTGAACAAAGAAAAATTTGAGAAAATCGTCTCTACTCAGTTTTCGCAATACGCCCTAAGCGTCAGTAGAGACGAGTTTGAAACGGCGCAAAAATCCACGGCTCTCGCGTCCGTCGGCTTTTTTAAATACGATTTTTTATTCAACAATTTACCTTGTAACATTTGCGAATTTTTAGGCGAACTTTCAAATTTGAAAACGCTCACGATTAGTTTTATGCGCGTTGGCGACGCGCTAGCGTTTGAAATGCCCGAGTTTCTAGCGCCTTTTATTCTGCGCGAAATCACGGACGAGGCTCATAAATTTGACTTAAAGTCACTTTGCCTTTTTGGTGACGGTGATTTCAAATTTGATTTTGCCAAAGCTCAAAGCCGCGCTAAAATCTCGCGTTCGTATTCGCTTTATGCGCGCGGCTTTTTGGGTGCTTACGATGCCGCGCGCGTGGTGCTTTACGGACTTTTTTGTGAGATCGAAACCGCGCGGGGTAAGTTTCTCACTACTCGCGACGAGGACGCGCTAATCTCTTTAGAATTATTGTTTAGGACAAGCGCGCAAGTCGCCAAGGTTTGCGCGGGAGCGTTTGACGTCCAAACAATAGAGTCTTTTATGAGATTTTTTATTTTCGAGACGGGCAAATTAGCCGCGCTGAATGCCAAAAATTTCCTTTGCACCTATCTTGCGGAGGGCGGCGGATATATGCAGCGCAACCGTCAAATTTTAGAAGACGAAATCATGCTCACTCTAAGCGGCGAGAGCTTTTCGAAAATGCTAAAAGACTACGAATTCGCACTAACTGAAAAAGACGGCTTCTACTGCGGCGAGAGCGGTAAAAAGGACGTTCGCGTTTTGCTTGCGAAAGAATTTCGCCTTTGCTCGCTTCGTGCTCTAAAAGCGATGGAAAATCTCAAAAAGGACAAAAGCGCGCTTAGTAAATGCGAGGAGTTTTTGGCTATTATGCGCTATTTTGGTTCGCTTTTTGCGCCAAGAGCGAGCGCTAAAATAGAAAAAAATCTCGTCAAACTCGTTTCAAATTTGAAAGATTTGGAAAAATATAAAATGCTAGACGGTGCGGGCGGCGGAGCGAACGAAAAGCGAAATCTAGGCATAAATCCCGAAAAATCGCTATCTAAAGCCGTCTCGCGAGCCCAAAAAATCGCGCCGAAAATCCATGAGTTTTCACGAGTTTTAAAGATTTATTATCAAAAGGAAAATTAGTGCAACAAGAAAAAATCGTCGAAATGTTTAATCAAATCGCGCCCACTTACGACCGCGCCAATCGTGTTTTGAGTTTTGGCGTGGATACAAGCTGGCGTAAAAGCGCGTGCCGCTTCGTGCTCGAAAAATTTATGGGAGATAAGGTTACTGTCGTCGACGTCGCTTGTGGTACGGGCGATATGATAGGGATTTGGGAGACGACCGCAAGAGCCCTTAAAATAGCTATTTCGCGTATAGTGGGAATAGACCCTAGCGAGGGTATGTTAAGCGTCGCTCGCAAGAGATTTCCAGCGCACGAGTTTGTTTTGGCTTATGCGGACGCTACGGGGCTGGAAGAAGGTTGCGCCGATATCGTGAGTATAAGCTATGGTATTCGCAACGTTGTAGAACGCGAGGCCGCCCTAAGGGAGTTTAACCGCATTTTAAACATAGGCGGCTACGCGG
>ONQI01000060.1 GCA_900319915.1 uncultured Campylobacter sp. | reverse complement strand
TTTCAAATTTGAAAGGACTCATAGCAGTTCCCTATCTTTCAAAATCTCGTAAAGCCTGAGCACCGCCGAGCACAGCGTCACGATAGCCGGACCCAAAATCACGCCCCAAAAGCCAAAGCTCGTGATGCCCGCGAGCATGGCGAAAAATATAAGAAGTTCGCTTAAATACGCTCTATGGCGAACGAGTTTTTCGTTTATGAATTTAATTACAAGCGGCTTGATAAAACTATCCGCGAGCGTGGAAATCACGAGCACAGAGTAAATAAAAATCACCGCCGCACTAGCCGCGTGTCCAAGACTTAATTCGTAGAGCGAAAGGGGCAAATACACAAGAAGTCCGCCCACCATCGGAATAAGCGATCCAAAGGCAAAAATCACGCCAAAAAGTAGCGTGTCATAACCGTAAAATCCCGCGATAATCGAAAACAAAAAGCCCTCCAAGACGGCGTTTGCAATAGTCGAATATAGCACAACGCTCATCGTATTGGAAACCTCGCTAAAAATGCGCTCCGTGTCGTCTTTGGCTAGCGGCGCGACGCGTTTGACGTAGGCGACGAGTTCGTTGGCATAAAAATGCGCAAAGAAAAAGAAAATCGCGATAAAGCACATATCTACGATAAATCCCGCGCTTTTGCCAAGCAGCACCCTAGCGTAGCTAAGGGCCTCGCCGCCGATTTTGGCAAAATCCACGCTTGCTAAAAGCGCGTTTATCCATTCTCTGGCAAACGCGAGGGATTCGGGCACTTCATAATTTTTGACGTAATCCACCGCCTCTTGCACGCTCGAGACGTTTAAATCCGAAACCGCCGAAACCAATCTGCTCACGCCGTAGAAAAACGGCAAAAAGAAAAACGCGCAAAGCAAGACCGTGCAAAGCGCCGCCGAAAGTAGCCTGCGCCCGCCGGTAAGGCGCAAAAACGCGTTTTGGACGTTGCTAGTAGCAATCGCAAGCAACACGCCTATGCCGATAGTAAGAAGATAAGATTTGAAAAGATACAGCACCGCGCAAAGTACGCTTACCGCAAGAACCGTGAAAAAAATACGACTAGTTTTTTGGGTGGAATTCAAATTTGATTTCAAATTTGAATTACTCGCGCCGTCGTTCAAATTTGGTTTTAAATTTTCATTCATCAAACAAGCCTTTTTGCGAATTTGCCCCCAAAAACTCGGGCGCGGGGACGCCCAGCATTTCGTAGCTTTTTTGGCTCAAAATCCGCCCTTTTGCGGTACGCACCACGTAGCCGTTAGCAAGAAGATACGGTTCGAGCGCGTCTTCGATGGTTTTTTCATCTTCGCTCAGAGCCGCCGCGATAGTGGAGAGTCCAAGAGGCCTGCCGCCCGATCTCGCTAGGGTCTGGAGGTATTTCACGTCCATTTCATCAAACCCCAGTTCGTTTACTCCAAGCGCGCTAAGAGCTTCGTTTGCTCGCTCTTTTGTGATGATTTCTTCGCCGTTTACATCGGCAAAATCGCGAATTCTTCTTAGCAAGCGCAAAGCGATGCGCGGAGTACCCCGACTTCGTCTGGCGATTTCGTCCGCCGCAGCATCCTCGCAAGTTTTGCCAAGCTTTTTAGCGGCGGCTTTGACAATAGAAGCAAGCTCCGCGGGAGTATAAAACTGCAAGCGAAAATGCATGCCAAATCGGTCGCGCAAAGGCGACGAAATATCGCCCGCGCGGGTCGTCGCGCCTATTAGCGTGAAACGATTGACGTCGATTGGTATAGTCTGCGCCCCGGCGCCCGAACCCACGATGATATCCATGCGAAAATCCTCCATCGCGGGATAAAGAATCTCCTCGATAGCAGGGCTAAGACGGTGAATCTCGTCGATAAACAAAACGTCGTTTTTTTCTAGATTTGTGAGGATTGCGGCCAAATCGCCTTTTTCTTTTAGCATGGGCGCGGCGACGACTTTGATTTGGGCGTTCATACTGTTGGCTATGATATGCGAAAGCGTGGTCTTGCCTAGTCCCGGAGGTCCGTAAAATAGCACGTGGTCGAGATTTTCGCCGCGTTTTTTAGCGGCTTCTATCGCGATATTCAAATTTGACTTGACTTTTTCTTGCCCAATGTAATCGGCAAAAGTAGAAGGGCGCAGCGTCGCTTCGCTCGCTTCGTCAAACGTGACTTTTTCGATATCTACTATGCGCTCCATCGCTCACCCTTTTCAAATTTGAAATTACCGCGCATATTCAAATTCCTCGCTTGGAAACGCGCCGCTTTTGACCTCGCTCGCGTATGATTTTACCGCGTTTTCGAGAAGATCGGCACCTTCCATATATCGCTTGACGAATTTTGGCTCGAACTCGCGGAAGAACCCGAACGCGTCGCTCCAGACAAGCACCTGCCCGTCCGTGCCCGTGCCCGCTCCTATGCCGATTGTCGGCACGCTTAGTTTTTTAGTGATATCCGCGGCGACCTCGCTAATTACGCCTTCTAACACAACGAAGCTCGCTCCCGCGTCTTCTAGCGCGAGCGCGTCTTCGAGGATTGATTTTGCCGCGCTTTCGTCGCGCCCTTTGACCTTGTAGCCACCCTCCGCGCGCGAGTTTTGCGGGCGAAGTCCCACGTGCGCGACCACGCAAATTCCGGCGTCCACAAGAGCGCGCACGGTTTTTGCAATTTCCTTGCCACCCTCGATTTTTACGGCGTCGCAGCCCGTTTTTTCATAGACTTTTATACAATTTTTGAGCGCCATCTTTTTGGTCGCGCACGAGCCAAAGGGCATATCTACTACAAGGTATGCTCTTTGCATGCCGCGTCTGACCGCGCGAGCGTGATAAATCATCTCGTCAACCGAAATGCCGATAGTCTCGCCGTGCCCGCCAAAGCTCATATTTAGACTGTCGCCGACCAAAATCATATCCACGTTTTTATCAAAAATCTTCGCCGTCAGCGCGTCATAGGCGGTAATCATCGCGATTTTCTCGCGACCTTTCATCTCTTGTAAGCGATTTATCGTAATTTTATCCATTTTCGCCTTCGTTAATTTCAAATTTTTAATAGGAGTATAGCCAAACAAAGATAATTTTTTAATCAAATTTAATGAAATTCATTCAAATTTGAACTTAATTTTATGTTTATTCGCTAAAATAGGGTAATTGATTTTGCGAGGAACTTCAATGGGTATCTTGAAACAACTTGAAATTGATTACGACGTTGATATCGTAGATGAATTTTTGACGCACTTCAGTTTGATGAGCACGAGTCTCGAACCTCTTATCATAAATCTTGGACGCGCCGAGTATTTCGAGAACAACGTTAATGAAATTTTTCGCATCTTTCACAACATCAAATCCGCGTGCAGTTTTTTGCATTTAGACCCACTTTTTAAATTTGCCAAGCTCTGCGAAGACCTCATGGAAGACGCTCGCGGCAAAATCGCGCCGGGCGCTAGAGCGAGCGACGAGTTTATCGATTGGCTTTTGCTTGCAAGCGACGAACTCGAACTTTACCGCAAAGACATCGAAAACGACGCGGAATATTTTCACATTTTCAACTCAAAATTGGTATTGTTTCCAGCGGATCTAATCGCCGAGAAATAATACACAATTTCAAATTTGAATTGAGTTCGTTTCGCCGCGCTCGCAATGACGAGTAATTCAAATTTAAATTATCAGGAAAATGCGGCGCGGGATTTTTTGCTTCGCTTACATTCGCAACTGCTTGCGGTTGCGATAATTTCGCGCGCTGCTAGCGGCGGCAAGCACGCGATAGAGCAAAAGTTCATCCTAGCGAAGGCGTCCGCGTAACTCACATGCGAAAGCCAAGTCGCCCTTAAAGTCGCGCGCCTTTACAGTTTTCCACCCTCGACTACGATATCGTCGGCATTTATCGCGTCGCCGAAAGTAGGCGCGAGCGATCGTTCGTAGGCTTTATGGAAAAACCTCTCTTTTCCGAGCTTGATTATTTCGTCGTTTAGCCATCCGAGAAGTTCGAAATTGCCCTTTTTCACAGCGGGCGCAATAGTATCTAGATCGCCTAAGGTAACAAGTTTGGCCTCGAGTCCCGGATTTACCTTCGCCCAGTAAATTACCTGTATATTATCGCCCACAAAAACACTCCCCTCGCCTGCTTTTAGCGCATTTATAGCGTCGTTGTAGTCGTCATAAACCTTGAGCGTGGCGCTGTCGAAAAAGATTCTCTTCACGTAATCATACCCCGTCGTACCGCGCACGACGATGATAGTGCGGTAATTTAGCGACTCGGCATCCGTGATATCCTCGCTAGCCTTCGCAAGTGCGCCAAGGTAGGTTTTCATATACGGAAGCGCGAAATCAATACGCTCGGCACGTTCGCTCGTAACCGTGACGTTGGCGATGAGGATATCGACCTCGTCTTTAGCAAGCGCCTCGAAACGTTGCGCCGACAGCAAACTCACTTGCTCGTATTTCACGCCCAAATCCCGCGCCACGCGTTCGGCAAAGAGCGCGTCATAGCCGTAATATTTGCCGTTTTTGTCGGTATGACCAAGCATCAAGGAGGTCGAATTTAGCACGCCTATGCGCACAAATCCACTCTCCACAATATCACTCAAACTTCTAGCCTGTACCCCGACGAGAAAAACCGCCGCGAACAAAATAGCGCAAAAAATCACTTTTAAATTTGAAAAAATCATCGCTTAACCCTCAGCTCCGATAACTTTTACTGCCGAATTATAGCACAATTTTCCTAATTCAAATTTAAAATTAGACGCGCGACGTTTATAATTTATTTAAGGTAATTTATCTTATAATATGAATATAATTTCTTAATTAGGAGGCTTACAATGAAATATATCTGCAAAGTTTGCGGCGAGATTTTCGAAGGCGAGGCGGGCGCGACCTGTCCTAAATGCCACAGTGGCAACGTCGAAGAAATAA
>ONQI01000059.1 GCA_900319915.1 uncultured Campylobacter sp. | reverse complement strand
GTTCAAATTTGAATATTCAAATTTGAAAAAGCTTACGAGCGGTAATCCGCGTTGATTTTGACGTATTCGTGCCCAAGGTCGCAACCATAGGCGGTAAACGCGCCCGCGCCAAGTCCCAAGTCGCATGAGATTTTGTAGCTATCTTTTTGCATAACGGCGTGCGCGGCGTTTTCACGCTCGCTGTCTAGCTGAGGGTGGTCGTGATCAAATACTAGCACGTCGTCGTAGTGAATGACGAGCCTAGCTTCTTCGCATTCTATGCCGCTCGCGCCGATTGTAGAGGCGATGCGTCCCCAGTTGGGGTCTTCGCCAAAAATCGCGGTTTTGACTAAAAGCGAGTTCGAAAGAGCCTTGGCGGCTTTTTCGGCTTGTTCGTCGCTCGCGGCGCCACGCACCTCAAAAGCGACGACTTTCGAGCTTCCTTCGCCGTCTTTAACGAGGTTTAACGCGATTTGTTTGGTGATGGTATCAAGCGCAAACTTAAACGCCTCTTTGTTATACGCGCCGCTTTTGCCCGAGGCAAGAAGCATGACGGTGTCGTTCGTGCTTGTATCGCCGTCGACGCTGATGGCGTTAAAACTTGTTTTTACCGTGTCTGCGAGTAGTTCATCCATATCGGACCTCGGAATCGCGGCGTCGGTAAGAATAAAGCATAACATAGTCGCAAGGCATGGATTTATCATGCCCGCGCCTTTACAAATACAAGCGACGTTAAAACTCTTACCCCCCTCTAAATCCACGCGAAAAGCGATTTCTTTTTTGAAGCGGTCGGTCGTCATAATAGCGTGCGCGGCGGCGTCGCTGTTGCGAGCGGACAAATCAAATTTGAGCGCGGCGGAGATGATTTTTTCGGTGTTTAGACGGTAGCCGATGACGCCGGTAGAGCTCATCACGGGATTTGTGAGTTCAAATTTGAAATTTGGAGCTTTTGATAACTCGGTAAAAATATCGTCTATATCGTTCACGCCGGCATCTCCGGTCATCGCGTTAGCGTTTTTGGAATTCATAAGCACGAAGTTGGTTTTAAAATGCTTGCCGTAACGTTTAAAATGGCGAATTGGAGCGGCTTGGAAACGATTACTAGTAAAAACCGCGCTTACTTCGCAAGGCTCGTCGGCGCGAATAAAAGCGAGATCGGGCGCGCCGCCCGCTTTAAATCCGGCGCTAGTACCGTCAAAATAAAAGCCAGATACGTTTTCAAGGCCGTTTTTAAGGCTAGTCATATCAAACATATTTAATTTCCTCCGGTTTGTGTTTACTAAAAATGAAGCGTTTAGTAGCGCGAATGCTCTCGGCCGTACCAATCACAAGCAAACGCGAACCCGTGCCGATAAGCGTATCACCAGAAGGCATGGGCGTAAATTTGTTATTTTGGTCGCGAATTCCTACTACGTCGGCATTTGTAAGGGTGCGAATGCGTGTTTCTTTGAGCCTCTTAAAGCGTACCCATGAGAGATCCGGAACGCGGATTTCTTCGATATCGATAGGCGCGTCTTTGGCGTAGAGAAACTTTTCGAGCATATTTTCCATATCGGGGCGCACACTCACAGCAGAGAGACGCTGCGCGACGAGTTTGGAAGGAGAAACGACGCTGTCGGCGCCGAGTTTAGTGAGTTTTTCGGCATCTTTGTCATCATCTGCATTTGTCATAATAAAATAAGGTTTACGACCAAGCTCTTTTTCATAAAGACGCGCGGAAGCGATGAGAGCAATATTGTCGGCGATATTCGAGCTAAGGGTAATGAGTCCTTTCGCGCTAGAAAGGTGGGTTTTTAAAATCGCCTCCTGCGTGTGCGGCTCGCCAACAATGAAATATGGATAACGATACTGTTCTGCGAGTTCCGGCAAGTCCTCCCTGCTATCGACAACCACAAATGGAATGTGATTTTCGCGAAACTGTTTAGTAAGTTCTATTGTGTAAATGTTGTGATAACAAATGACGAAGTGATTTTTGAGCCTTGCGATTTTGTAAATCATACTTCTTTCCTTTAAAACCTTAGACAGTGTGCCTTTTTTCAACACTTCAATGAACAAACCCATAGAAAACGTAAAGGCTCCAAAGCCCGCAAAAATAAAAATTATCGTAAAAATCCGACCCGCGGGACTAATCGGCGCAACTTCGGTAAAACCCACTGTAGTAAAGGTCATACCGGCTTGATAGAATGCGTCGATAATGGAAAAATTATCAATCCACACATATCCTAGCGTGCCAAAAAGCATCATTAGCACAAGAAAGATAAGTGGAAGTCGGAAGGCTTTAAGCTGTTGATAAAGTTCGATGTCGAGGTTATACTCGGGCCTTGATTCTTCGGCCCAGTTGAGGAATTTCTTCATCTTTTGTTCCAAAGACATAAATTCCTCTTATGTGCGATTTAGTGATTTTGCAATTTTTTCATTGTGCGTAGAGTGGATGCGGCGACGCGAATCTTGCGTGTAGTACCGTCTTCTAGGGTTACACGAACGGTGCGAAGATTTGGCATAAAGCGTTTTTTAGTGCGGTTATTCGCGTGACTAACGCTGTTGCCTACCATAGGGCCTTTTCCTGTAATTGCGCATATTTTTGACATTGTTTTTTCCTTAAAAATAAAAATTTGGGCGAGTATAGCGAATTTTTCCGTAATTTTTGCTTAAAAAGCGAAAATTATTTCAAATTTGAATTAAGAGAGAGCCGTGCGACAAGGTTTTTTGGTAGTGTATGCGCTCCTCGATGCGTTAGAAAGCGCGAGCAAAAGCCCGCGCCTAATATATTATTCTACTTCGGCGTCGATGACGTCGTCGTCTTTTTTCTTTTGCTCGCCGCTTGCGCCGTTCGCGCCCGCGTTTTGTTCTTTATACATAGCCTCGGCTAGCTTGTGGCTGGCTTCGCTGAGGGTTTTGACTTTTGCGTCGATTTGCTCTTTTGTGGCGTTTTCGTCCTTGAGCGTTTCTTTAAGGTCGTTTAGCGCGGCTTCGATTTTAGCTCGTTCGTCGGCGGGGATTTTTT
Organism: uncultured Campylobacter sp.; assembly: GCA_900319915.1. Lineage (GTDB taxonomy): Bacteria > Campylobacterota > Campylobacteria > Campylobacterales > Campylobacteraceae > Campylobacter. Next base: position 2,672 of record ONQI01000059.1, on the reverse strand, counting down.
CGCCTAGGTCGGCTAGAGATTTCTCGACTTGGTGAGCGAGGCTGTCCGCGCCGTTACGCGCTTCGACGGCTTCTTTGCGCTTTTTGTCTTCTTCTTTGTGCGCTTCGGCGTCGTTTACCATCTTGTTGATTTCTTCTTCGCTTAATCCGCTAGAACCTGAAATCGTGATGTTTTGGGCCTTGCCGCTGGCTTTGTCTTTGGCCGAAACTGTCAAAATGCCGTTAGCGTCGATATCAAAGGTAACTTCGATTTGCGGTACGCCGCGAGGCGCGGGCATAATGCCTTCTAGATTGAAGTTACCAAGCGATTTGTTATCGCGAGCAAACTCACGCTCGCCTTGGAGCACGTTGATGGTAACCGCGCTTTGGTTATCCTCTGCCGTGGAGAATACTTGCGACTTTTTGGTAGGGATTGTGGTGCCCTTGTCGATGAGCTTGCTCATAACCCCGCCCAAAGTCTCGATACCAAGACTAAGCGGAGTAACGTCTAGCAAAAGCACGTCTTTAACGTCGCCTTTGATAACCGCGCCTTGTATCGCCGCGCCGATAGAAACGACTTCATCTGGATTGACCGATTTATTTAGCTCTTTACCGAACGCTTTTTTGACTTCTTCTTGCACCATAGGCACGCGAGTCGAGCCGCCGACCATGACGACTTCTTTAATATCGCCTTTGCTGATATTTGCGTCTTTGATAACTTCGCTTATTTTGGTAATAGTTTCACTCACCAAATCATCGATTAGACCTTCAAATTTGGCGCGGCTGATAGTTTTGGTAAGGTGTTTAGGACCGGTCGCATCAGCTGTAATAAACGGCAAGTTGATTGTCGTCTCCATAGCGCTAGAAAGTTCTTTTTTGGCGTTTTCGGCGGCCTCTTTGAGGCGTTGGAGCGCCATTACGTCGCTTTTAAGGTCGATTCCGGTTTCGCTTTTGAATTCATTTACTAGGAAGTCGATCACGCGGTTGTCGAAGTCGTCGCCGCCAAGGAATGCGTTACCGCCCGTAGCAAGCACTTCTACGACGCTATCGCCGGTTTCTAGCACGGTTACGTCGAAGGTTCCGCCGCCTAGATCGTAAACCACGATTTTTTCGGCTTCTTTTTTATCTAGACCATACGCGAGCGCAGCGGCCGTCGGCTCGTTGATGATACGGAGCACGTTAAGTCCCGCGATTGTGCCGGCTTCTTTAGTCGCTTTGCGTTGACTGTCGTTGAAATACGCCGGCACGGTGATGACCGCGTCCACGACGGGCTCGCCAAGGTAGGCTTCGGCGTCTTCTTTTAGTTTCATGAGCACTTTTGCCGAGATTTCTTGCGGAGTATAGACTTTGCCCGCGATATCGACCGCGCACGCGCCGTTTCTATCCACGATATGATATGGAAGACGAGATTTGGCTTCTTGCGCGTTTTTCTCGTTCATCATAAGACCCATGATGCGTTTGATTGAAAATATTGTTTTTTCAGGGTTTGTGACGGCTTGGCGTTTGGCCGTGTCGCCAACTAAAATCTCGCCCTTGTCGGTAAACGCGACGACGGACGGAGTTGTGTTTTTGCCTTCTTTGTTAGGGATTACCTTGCTCTCGCCGCGCTCGTAAACGCTCACGCACGAGTTTGTGGTTCCTAGGTCGATTCCTATTACTTTTGCCATGTTTTATCCTTTCAAATTTGAATTATTTTGCTATGACTACCATCGACGGACGCAAAACGCGATCGTTGTAACGGTAGCCGGTTTGGTAAATTTGAGCGATTTTGCCGCTCTCTACTTCAGCCGTTTCCATATAATTTATCGCATTGTGAAGCTCAGGGTCAAACTCTCCGCCGATAACGGCTTCGATGACCGTGATGCCGTGCTTTGCGAGACACCTCTTAAACTCCTCCATTGTAAGATTTATGCCTTCTTTGAGCTTAGCTTCGACGCTATCGCCACTGTCGATTTCAACTTTGGCGGCCATTTCGAGAGCGTCGATGACCGGGAGTAAATCGCGCGCGAACGCTTCGTTCGCAAAGCTGACGGCAGTTACTTTGTCTTTCTCCATACGTTTTTTGATGTTCTCAAAATCCGCTTGAGCGCGCACCAAATCTTCTTTGGCTTTGGCGAGCTCTTCTTCGCAGGTGTCCGAAACTTCTTCTACCGCTTCTTCTATCATCTCTTCTTTGACCGCGTTTTCGGTCGCGATTTTATCGATATAATCAGCGTCTGTATCTAAATTTAAATCCGTATCGATATTTAAATTTGACTTTTGCCCGTCTATGTTTTCGCTCATGCTACCTCCTTAATGTTGTTTAAAAATTTTTCGTAATCGTTATAAACGCTGCCCGCGCATATCATCACCGCGTTTTTACCTTCAAATTTGGCGGGCATTTTCAGTCCCATGAATCCCGGTTCGAAAAACGGCTCGAAACTCAAATTTGACTTAAAATATTTCTCAAAACTAGGTTCTAACGCGATTTTGAGGCGTTCGTCGTCAAACATTTCAAAGGCGACTTTCGCGTTTTCTTGGAAATAAATGCGACTGCGTTTAAACTCTCTGATCTTGCTTCGAAGCTCGCCAAGTCCGACTTGGGCGCACACGGCTTCGAGCTCGTCGAGGCTCATTCCTATCAAATTTGAAAGGAATTTTTGCGCTTTGACGTTAAAACGAAGCGTCATGCTCTCCTGCCCAAAATCTAGAAGC
>ONQI01000126.1 GCA_900319915.1 uncultured Campylobacter sp. | reverse complement strand
TCAGACTCTCAAAAGAACTCGGTATCAAACTCATCGCCACGAATGACGCCCATTATATCGACCGCAGCCGCGCGGTGGCGCAAAAGATTTTCGTGTATATTTCAGCCCAAGAAAACTTCAGAGTTAGCGATAGCGGTAAGGTTTTGAGCGAATTTTACGTCAAATCGCGCGAGGAAATGGAAGAGATTTTCGCCGATATCCCCGAAGCTCTCGATAATACCCAAGAAATCGTCGAAAAATGCAATCTCGAAATCAAGCTCGGCAATCCGACTCCGCCAAATTTCAAATTTACCCGCGAGCAAGCCGCGAAGCTGGGCGTGACTCTGCCAAATCCGGACAGCGAATACGATCTCGAGAACGACGCTTGTCTGTTTGAATACGTGTGTCGCTCGGGTCTTGAAGAGAGGCTCAAATTTATCCCCGAGGATAAGCACGAGATTTACCGCGAACGGCTCGATCGCGAGATAAACACCATTAGGGGTATGAAATTTCCGGGCTATATGCTCATCGTCGCTGACTTTATCAACTACGCCAAAGACCACGGCATACCCGTAGGCCCCGGACGGGGTTCGGCGGCGGGCTCTCTCGTCGCTTACGCCATGCGTATCACCGACCTTGATCCAATACCGTACAACCTGCTTTTCGAGCGTTTTCTAAACCCCGAGCGCGTAACGATGCCCGATATCGACGTGGATTTCTGTCAAGATAGGCGGGGCGAGGTAATCGACTATGTCATCCGAAAATACGGCGCGACCAACGTGGCTCAGGTTGCTACTTTTGGTAAGTTGCTCGCCAAAGGCGTTATCAAAGACGTCGCGCGCGTCATGGAAATGGACTATTCGACCGCCGATAAGTTTGCTAAATTAATCCCCGAAGAGCTTGGGATTACGCTCAAAGCGCACAAAAACAAAAAAGGCGAAATGGAAGACGGCGCGTATGAAAAAGAGCCCAAAATCGCCGAATTCCTCGCCCAAAACGACCTCGCGCAGCACGTTTGGGACTATGCTTGCGAGCTAGAAGGGCTAAATCGCCAGCCCGGTATGCACGCGGCGGGTATCGTCATCTCAAACGAGCCGCTATGGAAAAAAACGCCGCTTTGGAGACAATCCGACGCGGAAGAGGGTCACTACGTCACGCAGTATTCTAAGGATTATCTCGAAGACGTGGACTTAATCAAATTTGACTTTTTGGGTCTTAAAACCCTAACCGTCATATCAAAAGCCTTAGAACTCGTTAAAAAGCGTTTCGGTCGCGAAATCGTGTGGGAGCAAATCGACTTTAACGACCCAAAAACCTACGAAACTATCCAAAGCGGTAACACTGTGGGTATCTTCCAAATCGAATCGGGCGGAATGCAAAACCTCGCCGCGAAATTGCGCCCGGACTGCTTCGAGGACATCATCGCGATGATTGCGCTCTATCGCCCGGGACCTCTGAATTCCGGCATGGTGGACGATTTTGTCGATATCAAGCACGGGCGTAAGGAGTTAAGTTTCGCTTTTGACGTGTTAAAGCCGATTTTGGAACCGACGTATGGCGTCATGGTCTATCAAGAGCAAGTCATGCAAGTCGTCCAAGCCGTCGGCGGCTTTTCGCTAGGCGGAGCGGATCTCGTTCGCCGCGCGATGAGCAAGAAAAAAGAAGCCGAGCTTCTAAAAATGAAAAATCAATACCTCGAGGGCGCGCGCTCAAAAGGGCTTGACGAGAAAAAAGCCGCCGATTTATTCGAGCTTATTATGAAGTTCGCCGAGTATGGCTTTAATAAATCTCACTCCGCGGCTTACGGTCTTATCGTCTTTCAAACCGCCTATCTCAAAACCTATTATCCCGCAGAGTTCATGGCCGCGCTCATTACCAGCGAGGCTAATAAAACTGATAAAGTCGCAAAATATATCGACGAGGTTCGCAGGTTAAATATTGATCTCTTGCCGCCGTCTATCAACGAATCGATGGAAGAGTTTAGCGTCATCCAAAAAGACGGTAAAGACGCTATCGTGTTTGGTTTTTCGGCTATCAAAGGCGTGGGCGGTAAGGCGATAAAAAATATTTTAGAAGCTAGAGAGAGCGGCGGAGCGTTTTCAAATTTGAATGATTTCATCTCGCGCACGGACGGCAACGTAATGGACAAAGGCGTATATGAAAGCCTCATAAAATCCGGTGCGTTCGACGTTTTTGGGCACACGCGAAAAATGCTCGTCGTCAATCTCGAAAACATCGCGGGCATCATTCGCAACCTAAACGATATCAAGCGAAATTCGGTGGGTTCGCTATTTGGCGAAGACGACGAGGATATGAACTCCGTGAGCTTGGAGCTAAGAGAAGTGCCGCTTGAATACGACAAGCGCGAGCTTTTGCCGTTTGAAAAGGCGACTCTTGGCATTTATGTGAGCGGACATCCGCTCGATGATTACCGCGAGCAAATAGCCGGTATAGCGCACACGGACAGCGCGGATTTCGAGGGTGTAGAGGACGGCGCGGAAATCCTAGTCGTGGGCAAAATCGAGGACGAGTCCTCTAAAATCACCAAAAGCGGCATGAAAATGGCGATTTTAAACGTGCTGGATTTTGGCGGAAATATGGAAATCACGGCGTTTAACGAATATAAAAAAATCGAAGCGATGAAGGGCGAGAACCCCGTGAGCGCACTCGAGCCGCTCGCGTTTAAGTGTGCGTTTGGCAAGGACGGGCAACAATACCGTCTCAAACTAAACGCGGTGCTCACCCTAGCCGAAGCCGCGCAGGGCGTGAAGCTAAAATCAACGCGCCTAAACGCTGAGGAAATCGCGCTAAACGCGACTTTGCTAAACCGCTCCGAACGTAGCAAAATTTCCGCCCTCGCTTTCGCACCCTCGCCAACTCTCGTGGTAGCTAAAATCAACGATTTCGAGCAAAAAACCGCCAAAAGCGGCTCCACGTATTACACGCTTACTCTTATCGACGATAGCGGCAGCGGGGATTTCGTGGCGTTTGAGGATAGTGGCGAGCTTATCGAAGCGCATGCCGGCGAGGTATTAGGCTTTAAGGTAACGCCTGCGGCCGAGGGCAAAAACCGCCACACCGTCAATCAAGTGATCTTAGCAAGCGAGGTCGCCGAGGGTAAGTTTAACCTCAAAGCGCGTCGCGGATATGCCAAAAAAGGCGGTAATTCAAATTTGAATAGCGATTTTGGCGGCGGTTTCTCTAACGGGGATTTTGGCGAAATGAAATCTAACGCGCCTACGCCTATCACGGGCGAGCTTTGCGTCGAGCTGGATCTAGGCGCGCTAAATCACGAGCTAATCGCTCAGCTCTACGCCCTAGCGCACAGTCAAAACGGCGATAAAAAACTCGTGCTAAGAGTGCAAAACTCGCTCAAAAATGAAACGATGATTTACGATACGAATATCGGTGTTTTCGATACGTTCAAAGAGCACGTCGCCGCACTGGTAGAATAGAGTAGTTCAAATTTAAATCTGCCCGCCGTCATTGCGAGCCCTCGCCGGGGGCGCGGTAATCTCATAGTTAATTCAAATTTGAACTGGCGTTCAAATTTAGGTGGAACAACTTTAAATCTAAGAAATAATCAAATTTGAAATAGAAAAGAAGTGGAGTGGCGCGAGATTTTTTGATGATTTTTGCGTCCGCAAACGCGACCTGCGCGAGGATAGAACAAAAAGTTCATCAAGCGCAGGAAGTGTGAAGCGAGCGTGAAAAGCGCGAAAAAGATAAGCCGCAAAAACTATTTGTTGGCTCTCTCGATATATTCGCCTCTCACAGTATCTACGCGAATAACCTCGCCTTCAAGCACGTGGAATGGGATTTGCACCACAGCGCCCGTTTCCAAAGTAGCCGGTTTTTTGTTGCTACCTTGTGTGTCGCCTTTGAAATTTGGTTGAGTCTCGACGATTTTGAGTTCTACTACTTGCGGAGCTTCCACGCCGATAGCTTTGCCGTTGTGGAAAAGGACTTGAACCATCATGCCGTCTTTTATCCATTTTTTGGCATCTCCCACGTCTTCGTCGCTGATAGCGACTTGCTCGTAGCTTTCGGTATCCATGAATTGGCAGTTCTCGCCGTCGTCGTAGAGGTATTGCATCTCTTTTTCTTCGAGGTTTGGCGCGTCGCATTTATCGCCTGCGTGGAAGGTCTTTTCAAGCACTTTGCCGTCGATGAAAGACTTGATTTTTACGCGCACGAATGCGGGGCCTTTGCCGGGTTTGACGTGTTGATATTCTACGATTTTAAACGGAATGCCGTCGATTTCGATTTTAAGACCTTTTTTAAGGTCGCCCATTTGATAACCCATTTTTTCTCCTTATAATGTGGCGTAATGTGCCCAAACGCACGTTTCTAACGCGTTTAGCTCGCCCAAGATTTTTTCGTTGATTTCGTTGTCTACAAGAACGACCGCTAACGCGAAACCATTTTCATCGCGACCTAGGCGGAAGTCGGCAATGTTGATTTTCTCAGCCGCCAAGCGAGAGCTGATATCGCTGATGACGCCCGGAACGTCGCGGTTTTTGAACACTACCATTTTGCCTTTTGGCTTGAAGTCGGTTTTAAAGCCGTTGATACCGACGATGCGTTGCTCGGTTTCGCCAAACACCGTTCCGCTTACGCTTACCGCGTCGCTATCAGTGATGATTTTAACGGTGATTTTGCTCTTGTAACCGCTTGCCGGCAAAGTAACCGCGCTAGCTTCCACGCCTTTTTCATCCGCGATAAATTTGGCGTTGACGTAGTTTATATTTTCGCCCAAGGTCTCTTTGAGCGCGCCCACGATAGCGAAAGTGAGCATAGAGTTGGCATACGCGGCGATTTCGCCCTCGGCTTCTAGCTTGATAGCTTTAATCGGGCGTTTGTTGAGTTGAGCCGCGAAATACGCCATCTTAGACGTTAGCTCGACAAACGGACTCACAAACGGTGGCAAATCCTCGGCTTTGATAGGTAAGTTTAGCGCGTTTGGATAGCATATACCGCGAGCCGCGCTGATAGCTTGCTCTGCGGCGTCTACAGCGATGTTGCGTTGGGATTCGTATGTGTTGGCGCCTAGGTGCGGGGTAGCAGAGACGTTTTCTAAGTCGAGCAAAGGATGAGCATTGCCCGGTTCTTTGACGAACACGTCTATGCCGGCGTAGGCGATTTTGCCGCTTTTGAGGTTTTTAAGTAGCGCGTCCTCGTTGTATAAACCGCCGCGGGCGCAGTTGATGAGGCGCACGCCGTCTTTCATCTTCGCGATTTGTGGCTCGTCTATCATATTGACGGTTTCTTTGTTTTTTGGCGTGTGAATAGTGATAAAATCGCAAGCTAAAATATCGTCGAAATTGGTCGTGTAAGTCGCGCCAAGGTCGGTTGCTTTGCTAGGATCAATGTAAGGGTCGTAGGCAACGACTTTCATACCAAAGGCGAGTGCGCGAACGCAGACACGCGAGCCTATATTGCCAAAACCGATGATGCCCAGAGTCTTACCGTAAAGCTCGTTGCCGTACCATTTCTCGCGTTTCCATGTTTTGTTTTTTTGGAGGTCGTTTACAGAATTGACGTATTTGCGCGCGCTATTAAGCAAGTGACACATAGTCATCTCTACCGCCGCAATGGTGTTAGCGGTAGGGACATTCATCACGATGATACCTTTTTTTGAGCAGCCTTCAATATCGACGTTATCCACACCCACACCAGCTCTTACGAGCGCTTTCAAATTTGAACAAGCGTTGATAAACTTCTCGCCACATTCGGTAGAGCTGCGAGTGATGGCTACGTCGGCCTCCGGAAGCAATTTTAAGAGTTCGTCTTTTGGAGTCTCGACCGCGTCGATGACTTTGATGTCTTTTTGAGCGTTTAGGATTTCAAAACCCACGGGGTGAATGGCGTCGCAAACTATGATGGTTTTCATTCAAATTTCCTTTATCTTAGAATGAATATTTAATTTTTTCAAATTTGAAACTAATTTTAGCGCGTCGGCTTCGTTTTCGACGGCGATGACGATTTGAGTGGCGTCGCCCTTGCGGACGACGGTAACCGCCACGCCGAGTTGCTCGGCGAGCCTATTTAGACAAAAGATTGAGTAAGAATCGCATTTGCTAATGAAAAGCCCGTACTTTATGAGCGGTTTTTCATCGACCTGAGCCGTTTGCCCAAGTTTAATATACATTAGGGTCGCGGGTAGGACGCTATTTTTGTTGTTTAGCGCGGCGACTTGCTCATACCAATCGTCGCCCGATTTGGCGGAATAGTTTAAGTCCAATTTTTCTTTTGCGAAATCTATCGCGGCGGCGGGCAAAAACTGCACGTCGCTAAATCGCCAAAGCATGACCGCTAAGACGATGAAAAAAAGTAATATAAACGCAACCACCAAATATAGAGCGTTTTTTTTCATTCAATTATTTTAGTTGCTCTTTTATAATGTCGCCTAGAGTAACTTTTTCGTCGTCGTTGTTGTTAAACTCGTCGATAGCGGCACGCTCTTTTTGGCGAGCTAGACGGCGTACGCTGAGACGAACGCGGTTTTTCTTCTCGTCGATGAAGTCGATAGCCGCCTCGACGGTATCGCCCACCTTTAGTTCGTCAAAGTTTAGGCTGCCCGCGTCTTCTTTTCTGATAAGGGCATCGATATCGCCCTCCAAGCTAACGAACGCGCCGAAGTCTTTGATATCGCGAACCGTACCGCTTACTATGTCGCCTATGCGGTGAGTTTTGGCGTAAGTTGCGACCGGACTATCTTTAAGGTCTTTTGTGCTAAGCGAGATTTTTTGCGTTTCAGGATCAATTTTGATGATCTTGACTTCTATTTCGTCGCCTTTCTTGTAAAGGTTTTTGCACTTTTCGCTTCTATCCCAAGAAGCGTCTTCGTTATGAAGTAGCCCTTCTATCGCACCGATTTTGACGAATGCACCAAAATCTGTGATACCAGTAACTTCGCCTTTTACGGTGTCGCCTTCTTTAAATTTGCCCGCAAATTCGTTGAACGGTTTTGGAAGTAAGTTTTTGAGGCTTACGCGCAGACGACGAGCGTCGAAGTTGATTTCGATAACTTCCACATCGATTTCTTCGCCCTCTTTGATGAAGTCTTTTGGATTTTTTATATTTTTATCCCAAGAGATCTCGCTAATGTGCAAGAAGCCCTCGATGTCGTTGCCGAGGTCTACAAACGCGCCGTAAGGCTCGATATTGCTAACGGTAACTTTGATAGTATCGCCTACTTCTAGACCATCGCGGATTTCTTCCCAAGGATCGGGCATAGCGGCTTTGATGGAAAGCGATAGGTGTTTTTTGCCTTCGTCGTAATTGATGACTTTGACGTCGACTTCTTCACCCTCTTTGTAAATAGAGCTAGGATTTACAGGACCTTTATAGCTGATCTCGCTGTAGTGAACTAGACCGTCCACACCGCCTACGTCTACAAACATACCGTAAGAAGTGATTTTTTTGATAGTGCCGTGGATAACTTTGTCGTTGCCAACGACGTTTGCGAGTGCTTCGCTTTGTTTTTTGCGTTCTTCGTCGACTAATCTTTTGCGAGAGACAAGGATGCTTTGCTCATCTTTGTCGACTTTGAATACTTTTACTTTGAAAGTT
>ONQI01000082.1 GCA_900319915.1 uncultured Campylobacter sp. | reverse complement strand
TTTCCACGCTCGGAGCGGTTTTTCTCGCGCGCGAGATAATTTGGCTACTTTTCGAGCGGGGCGCGTTTTCACGCGAAAACACCGAAATGGCGGCAAACGTCCTTCAAATGGCGATGATAGGGCTATTGCCTTTTGGTCTTTACAAGCTTTTTTCGCTATGGCTTTACGCAAATTTCAAGCAAAAAATCGCCGCGAAAATCTCGATTTATTCGCTTTTTGTAAATCTTGCGCTTTGCCTCGCCCTATTTCGTTTTGGAGCCCCGGGGCTCGCGCTCGCGGGGTCTTTGCAAGGCGCGTTTTTATTTGGTTGCGTGATTTTTATTTTTGGATTTAAAGAGTTTTTGGCTATAATAGCGAACAAAAAAACGCTCCTAACTCTTGCCGGCGCGGCAGTTTTTGGGTGCGTTTTATATTATTTGGAGAAATATTTGTATGCATATCTATGACAGTAAATTAAAGCAAAAAGTCAAATTTGAACCCATCGAAGACGGCAAAGCGAGCGTGTATTTATGCGGTCCGACGGTATACGACGACGCGCATTTGGGGCACGCGAAATCCTCAATTAGTTTCGATTTGCTTAGGCGAACTTTGGAAGCGGAGGGTTACGAGGTCAAATTTGTGCGAAATTTCACCGATATTGACGACAAAATCCTAAAAAAAATGAGTGAGAGCGGCGAGAGTTTGGAAACTATCACCGAGCGATACATCGCGCGTTATGAAGCGGATATGGCGGCTTTAAACGTGCTAGAACCTAGCGCAAAACCGCGCGCCACGCAGACTTTGGCACAAATCATCGCCTATATCGAAAAACTCATAGAAAAAGGCGCGGCATATACCTTAGACGACGGCGTGTATTTCGATACTAGCGCGGACGGCGAATATTTATCCCTCAGCGGTCGCCGCGACGAAAACAAAATCGCCCGCGTCGCTTCGAACGAAGGCAAAAAAGACGAAAAAGACTTCGTTTTGTGGAAATTTGACGAGAAGTGGTACGAAAGCCCGTTTGGTCGCGGACGTCCGGGCTGGCATAGCGAGTGCGTGGCGATGATAGCAAGCGAGTTCGCGGGCGACGCGCGTTACAACGTCGATATTCACGCGGGCGGGGCAGATTTGCTCTTTCCGCACCACGAAAACGAAGCTGCGCAGTGTCGTTGCGCCCTTGGTCGCGAGCTAGCCAAATATTGGATGCACAACGGTTTTGTTCAAATCAACAACGAAAAAATGAGCAAGAGTCTTGGAAATTCGTTTTTCATCCGCGACGCCCTCGCGCTAGTGCCCGGCGAAGCGTTGCGCTTTTATTTGATGAGCACGCATTATAGAGCGAATTTTAATTTTTCTCACGAGGATTTACTCTCGGCAAAAAAACGCCTCGACAAGCTTTACCGCTTAAAAAAGCGTCTTAGCGGCGTGAGCGCGGGAGAGCGGGATTTCAAATTTGAAAGTGAAATCCTAGCTTTTATGAGCGACGATATGAACGTCTCGGGAACTTTGGGGGCACTCGATGAAATGATAGCCGGCGCGAACGCTAAACTCGACGCCGAGCCAAAAAACAAAGTTTTCAAACAAACGACGGTTTCAAATTTGAATTATGCCGCGGAGCTGCTCGGCATAGGCGAGCAAGATGCGTTCGCGTGGTTTCAATGGGGCGTGAGCGAGGCTGAGCGCGAGACGATTTCAAATTTAATAAACGAGCGCGCGGCGGCGAAAAAAGAAAAAAATTTCGCGCGTTGCGACGAAATCAGAAACGAACTCACCAAAATGGGCGTCAGTCTAATGGACACAGCGGAGGGAACAAAATGGGAAAAGATATGAAAAAAGACAAGCATAACACGCTTTCTGTTTTACTGCGATTTAAAGAATATTATAAAGACTACATTCCGCAGTTCGCGCTGGCGGTATTCGGTATGATCATAGGCGCCGGAGCGACTGCGGCGGCGGCGTATCTCATCAAGCCTGTGCTAGACGAAATCTTCATCAAAAAAGACGAAACCCTGCTCTACATGCTACCTTACGTCGTAGTAGCAGTCTACGCGTTAAAGGGACTCGGAAGCTATTTGCAAGGTTATTTTACCGCATACATCGGACAAGATATGGTGCGTCGCTTCCGCCAAAAAGTGCTTTCAAATTTGCTCTTTTTGGATATGGACTTTTTCAACAAAATGCGCACCGGAGAGCTCATTAGCCGCAACGTCAACGATATAGAGCGTATCCGAGGTATCATGGCTAGCATTATTCCAAACTTCATCTATCAAATCGTCACGATAATTTGTTTAGTCGCGGTCGTCATCTATCAAAGTCCAAAACTCGCCGCCCTCGCTCTAATCGTTTTTCCTATCGCCATTTACCCACTCACGGTACTTGCTCGCAAAATGAGGCGATATTCTAACAGAGCACAAGAAAAAACTAGCGACATCAGCTCGATTTTGAGCGAAATATTTTCAAATATCGAAATCATCAAAGCCAACAACGCCGAAAACAAAGAAATAGTCAAATTTGAAGGACATAACAATCACTTTTTTGATCTAAATCTCAAAGCCACACGCGTAGACGAGCTTGTAAGCCCGATGATGGAAACAGTGGGCGCCATTGGCGCGGCAGTGGTCATTATCGTGGGTGGAAGCGAGGTTATCAACGGTTCGATGAGCGTGGGCGCGTTTTTTTCTTTTTTAACGGCGCTTTTTATGGTCTATAAACCCGTCAAAGACGCTTCGCGTATGTTTAATAGAATGCAAGACGCCGTAAGCGCGGCATTGCGAACTTTCGCGCTACTAGAAAAAACCCCTAGTATCGTGGGTGGAGGCGCGGCGTTCCCGAACGTGGTAAACTCGGTTTCGTTCCAAGATGTGCGTTTTGGCTACGACGATAAGCCCGTGCTAAACGGGGTAAATTTGAAAGCCGCCAAAGGCGAGATTATCGCTCTTTGCGGCACTAGCGGCGGCGGCAAAACCTCGCTCGTCAATCTTCTCATGCGCTTTTACGATGCAAAATCGGGTTCTGTGCTTATTAATCAAAACGACGTTTGCGAATTTAGCATAGAGGACTTGCGCTCCCATATCGGCTTTGTTACTCAACGCATTCATATTTTTAACGACACTATCGCCGCAAACGTCGCCTACAGTGAAAAGTCTCAGCAAATCGATGAAGAACGCGTCGTTAGAGCGCTTAAAATGGCAAACGCTTACGACTTCGTAAAGGGTCTTGAAAATGGTATTCACACCGTGCTCGACGAATTTGGCGCCAATCTTAGCGGCGGTCAAAGACAACGCATCGCAATCGCCCGCGCCCTATACAAAAATCCGGATATTTTGATTTTTGACGAGGCGACAAGCGCGCTTGATAATGAAAGTGAAAAAATCATCACCGACGTCGTGGAAGCCTTGCGCGAAGATAAAATAATCTTTGTCATCGCCCATCGCCTAAGCACGATTAAAAACGCCGACAAAATCGCCGTCTTAGACCACGGCAAAGTAGTTGGGTTTGCGAGCGACGAAGAGCTCTCGCAAAATTGCGAAACCTATAAAAAACTAAAAAACGCGAGCAATTAACGAGATTTTAAAGCAAATTTGGCTAAAATCGCGGGTTTAAAGGAAAAACAATGAACTATGAGACGCTAAAAAATATATTATTCAAATTTGACCCGGAAACAGCTCACGAGCTAGCTTCCATCGGTATTCGCGCGGTCGGATGCGCGCCTTTTATAAGACAAAAAATAAAAGAAAATTTTAGCTACACCGACGAGAGGCTTTCGCAAAATCTGCTCGGTATGCACTTCGCCAACCCTATCGGTCTGGGCGGCGGTTTTGACAAAAACGCCACGATGATAAACGGGCTAGGCGCATTTGGTTTTGGTTTCGTCGAAGTCGGCACAATCACGCCCGTACCGCAACTGGGCAACAAAAAACCGCGCCTTTTCCGCCTTATAGAGGAACGCAGTCTGCAAAACGCAATGGGCTTCAACAACGACGGCGTCGAAAAAATCAGGCGCAGATTAAAATCCACTTTTCCAAACGAGCTTCCAATCATCGCAAATATCGGTAAAAACAAAGTCACTGCCAATGAATATGCTCTGAAAGACTATGAGTTTTTGGTCAAACGCCTGACTGATTTTTGCAATGCTTTTACTATCAATATCAGCTCGCCAAATACTCCAAATTTACGCGATTTGCAAAGCGAAAAGTTCGTCAAAGAACTCGTTAAAACGCTCAAAAACTATACCGACAAGCCTCTAATCCTAAAAATCGCGCCCGATATGGAAGCGAGCGCCGCGGTTTCGCTTTGCCAAAGCGCGGCAAACGCGGGAATTAGCGCGATTATAATCAATAATACAAGCATCGATTACACTCTTAGCGCAAATGCCAAAACCTTTGGCGGTATTAGCGGCGCGCTCATCAAAGAAAAATCTCGCGCGCTATTCGAGGCGGTCGCCAAAGAACTTTTTGGCAAAGTCACGCTCATTAGTTGCGGCGGTATCGACTCGGCCGAAGAAGCGCTAGAACGTATCAAAATGGGCGCAAGCCTCGTCGAAATCTACACCGCTTTCATCTACGAAGGTCCGTCGCTCTGCAAAAACCTAAATCTCGCGCTTTCACGCCTACTCGACCAAGGCGGTTTTGCGAGTATCACGGACGCAATCGGCGCAAATTTGAGAAAATAATGCTTCCGAAGTTCAAAAAAATCACGCTCGAAAACGGCTTTGAGATTTATTACGTGCCGGTCAATACGGGCTCGGACGTTGTGAGCGTCGATTTGTTTTATAAAGTCGGTTCGCGTAACGAAACCATGGGCAAAAGCGGCATCGCGCACATGTTGGAGCACATGAACTTTAAATCTACTCGCAACCACCCAGCTGGCGAGTTTGACCGCATAGTAAAGGGCTTTGGCGGAGTTGATAACGCAAGCACGGGCTTTGATTTCACGCATTATTTCATCAAGTGCGCAAGTTCAAATTTGAATAAATCCGTAGAACTTTTCGCCGACATGATGGAAAACCTCAGTCTCAAAGACAAAGAATTCCAACCAGAACGCGCCGTAGTCGCCGAGGAACGCAGATGGCGCACTGACAATAGCCCTATCGGCATACTTTATTTCACGCTTTTTAACGAAGCGTTTTCCTATCACCCATACCACTGGACGCCAATCGGCTTCATGGAAGATATCCAAAGCTGGTCTATAAACGATATTCGCGAGTTTCACGCGACTTATTATCAGCCCAAAAACGCCTTTTTGATAATCAGTGGCGATATAAGTGAAAAAGAGGCGTTTAATACGGCTAAAAAATACTTCGCGCCCATCAAAAACAAGCGCGAAATCCCGTCTTTCAAATTTAAAGAGCCGGAGCAAAAAGGCGCCAAAAAAGTAATCATCCGCAAAGAAAGCGACGTGGAGATTTTCGCTCTCGCTTACAAAATCCCGCCATACGACCACGCCGACAGCGCGGCTCTAGCGGCGCTTGGCGAATATCTTAGCGGAGGCAAAAGTTCGCTTTTGGAGCACCGCCTCGTCAACGAGCTAAATCTCGCGAACGCGGTCGACGCCTTCGTGATGGATTGCAAAGACGAGGGGCTTTTTATTGTTTTATGCGTTTGCAACGCGGGTGTGAAGGCCGAAAAAGTAGAAAAAGAGATTTTAAATTTAATTAAATCATGTAAAAAAAATCTCGCGGACGCGGACGAACTCGCAAAAATCAAAAACTCACTCAAATTTGAATTCGCATACTCGCTAGCAAGCGCAAGTAGCGTGGCGGAGATTTATGGCTCGTATATCGCTCGCGGCGACGTCGCGCCTTTGCTAAGTTTGCAAGAAGACACGGAAAATCTCACCGCCGAAGATCTGCGTAAGGTGGCGAAAAAATACTTCACAGAAGACAAATCCACGACCGTAATCTTGAAAGGAAAAAAATGAAAAAAGCCGTTTTTGG
>ONQI01000112.1 GCA_900319915.1 uncultured Campylobacter sp. | reverse complement strand
CCATCTTACCGCTAAAAAACACTCCGCAAAGAAGCGAGGGCGCGAGCCCCATTTTTTCTAAATCCCTCCGCACTTTCGCCCAAGAAAAAAAGTTTAAAATCAAGCATTTTACCGCGTTTACCGGGCTAAAAGTCGAGAAAAGCTCCCGCGCGCTCGCGTAAAAAAGCAATGGGTCTTCTGTATTTCTGATAAACTCCACCCCGTACCCGCGCTCTTTTATCGCCGCTAAAAGCGCGTCTAGAACAAGGGGAATCATATGCGTATGCTGATGCCCATCAAACCTCACGCGCGCCCTATCTACCGCGCCCACGGAGATTAGAGCCTCGGTTTGAGCGATGATTTCTTTGGTGAGCTGCGCTCTAATTCGCGCTCTTTTTAGCGGGTTAAAGTTCCACAAAAACAGCCGCTCCCAACTCGCGCTAAAAAATCCATCACCGTCTACCAAATCGGGAACCTCGCTCTTGGGTGCGAGAGAGCGACCCTCGATGAAATTTAAATGCACGCTCACGAGCGCGGGTTTTTGCCTTTTTGCCTGCACCGCCGCGAGCTCTGCCGCCGCCGCTTCAAGGCGCGAAAAATTCGCGATAAAGCTAATGCTACCCAGCTTGCCTTCTTCCAAAAGTTCCAAAATCATCTTATCAGAGTGTGCCGAAAGCCCGTAATCATCGGCGTGCACGTCAATAAACTCGTTCATTTTAACTCCGTTCAAATTTGAATATTCTAGCCAAAAACGGGTTAAATTTGAATATTAAATCTAAAATTTACCCTATTTGTGCTAAAATCGATATTCAAATTTGAAATAGATTGGCAAAAAATGACGCGAGAAAAACCTTGTTTATATCTGATAATTCCATGCTTCAACGAAGAAGAAGTCCTGCCAAAAACCTGCGATTTGTTTTTGGGCAAAATAAACGAGTTGATTAAAGCGGGCGAAATCGCCCAGAACAGCAAAATACTCTTTGTGAACGACGGCTCCACCGATAGCACCTGGGAAATCATCAAAGCCCTAGCCGCGCGCGACCCACACTTCGCGGGCATCGCTCAAAGCAGAAATCGCGGTCACCAAGCGGCCGTGCTCGCGGGTCTCATGGAAGCCAAAGACAAATGCGACATTACGATTTCCATCGACTGCGACGGTCAACAAGATATAAACGCGGTAGACACGATGATAGCCAAATATAAAGAAGGCGCGGAGGTAGTTTACGGCGTGCGAAACTCGCGCGGTAACGAGGGATTTTTCAAAAAAGCCACCGGAGAAACATTTTACCGCGTGCTTGGGCATTTGGGTGCGGATTTCATCCCGAATCACGCCGATTACAGACTAGTTTCAAACCGCGTTTTGCGCGAGCTCGCGAACTATGGCGAAGTTAATTTATTTTTGCGCGGGCTCTTCCCGCTCGTGGGATTTAAAAGCGAAATCGTGCGCTACGATCAATTCGACCGCGTCGCAGGTCACAGCCACTACACGCTAACCAAAATGCTCACCTTAGCTTGGGACGGTATTACCTCGCTTAGCGTTCGCCCACTGCATTTTATTACAATTCTTGGCATGGTGGTGGCGATCCTTAGCTTCATCGCGGTCGTCGTAACGATAGTCGAATATATGCTAGGAATGACGGTGCAAGGTTGGGCGAGCACCACAAGTATCATCGCCTTTATTGGCGGCGTGCAAATTGTGTGAGTGGGCGTTATCGGCGAATACGTGGGCAAAATATACCTCGAAGTCAAACACCGCCCGCGCTACGTCATCAGCGATAGGACGGGCGAGGACGAGACGCGTGATTAGCATTACGCTCGTCAAATACCTCGCAGTAGGCGTCCTAAACGCGATTGTGGGCTTTGGCACGACGTTTTTGCTGATGTGGCAAGGCATGAGCCCGGAGCTCGCAAACGTCCTTGGCTACGTAGTCGGCGTGTGTTTTTCGTTCGTGGTAAACAAGATTTTTACATTCGAGAGCAAGGCAGGCGGCAAAAAAAGCGTGGGCGAGTTCGTTCGTTTCGTCTCTTCGATGTTAATCGCGTGGTCGTGCAACTTCATCGTCCTAAAAATCTGCCTAAAAGCGGGCGTAAATCCCTATTTGGCTCAACTCATCTCGGGTGCGACGTATACGGCGTGCGGGTATATCCTCAGCAAAACTTGGGCGTTCAAAAAACGCTAATTGCGTTTCTTGCTTCGCAGCTCGCGCTTTTTGGCTATTTTTGGGGAGACTTCGCAAAAATTCGCGCGTCGATGAACTTCAAGGTTCTATCTAGCGCGATTTTTGCTCGCAACCCCGAAAATATTTCAAAAATCGCTTTGCCGCAGTCAAATTAGTTCAAATTTGAATAATTCAAATTTGAAATAGCCGCTCATAGACGATGATTTAGGAAGAATTCGATTATCTCCACCGCATTATCCACGCCGCATCTTGCGGTATTAATACACAAGTCATAGTAGCGCGCGCCGCCCCACTCTTCGCCCGTATAGTAGTGGTGAAAACTAGCTCGCCCGGCGTCGCTTTGTTCCATGTATTCGATGGCAGATTTTTCGTCGTAGCCCTGCGCGAGCAAGCGTGCGAGCTTAAACTCTACGTCCGCGCCGAGGAACACCGAGAAAAAGTCCTTCTGCCCGCGCAAAAAGCAATTCGCGCAGCGTCCCATCACGATATAATCGCCGCTAGAAAGCAGTTTGAGATAGATTTCTCTGACTACGTCCGTTTGCGAGGCGCGGGCGATTTCATTATCGCTGATGGCTTGCAAAAGCGTGTTTACGGGCACTTCGTTGTAAAACTCGTACATTTCTTCGAAATATCCTAGCTCGTCGGCTTTTTGTAATAATTTTTCTTTGTTAAGATAGGTGTAGCCTAGCCTGTCCGCGAGTTTGTGCGCAAGCTCTCGCCCGCCGGCGCCCGTTTGTCTGCCAACTGAAATTATCATTTTTTTCCTTTACAAAAGCGTAGCAAAAATCGACGCGCCCACCACCGTGATGAGCCCTGTTACAGCCATAGCAAGAGACGCCATCGCGCCCTCCACGTCGCCCATTTCGAGCGCGCGCGCCGTTCCCATCGCGTGCGAAGCACAGCCTAGAGCGAGTCCCTTAGCAAGCGGTTTTTTTATCCTAAAAAGTCGCAAGAAAAACGCGCCCGCGACGTTACCAAAAATGCCCGTGAGTATAATGCTAGCCACGGTAATCGTCACTATACCGCCCAGCTGCTCGCTGATACCCATGCCGATAGGCGCGGTAACGGACTTAGGCAAAAGCGTGACATAGGTCGCGTGGTCTATACCAAACGCAACCGCCATCGCGTAAATACTGCCAAGTCCGCCTATCACGCCGCCCGCAAGCCCCGAGATAATCGCCGCGAAATTACGACGCAACAAATCGAGCTGCTCATAAAGCGGCACGGCGAGGCACACGGTTACGGGTGTAAGAAAAAAGCTCACGTGTTGCGCGCTCGCGTTAAAACTCTCGTAAGGAATGTCAAAAATCACAAGAACCGTGATAACGACGATATTTGCAATAAGCAAGGGATTGAAAATCGCAATTTTGAAGCGCTTTTTGAGCACGAGCCCGATTTGAAGAGCCACGAGGCAGAGCAAAACGCCAAAAAACGCGGAATTAAGAACGGCTTCGCGCAACATTATTATTCATCCTTTTTCAAATTTGAATTGTTGTCGCTATTCAAATTTGAATCGTTGTTTTCATACAATTTTTTACGCTCCCTCTCCATTTTGCGGCTGTAAACGACCTGCGCCACAAGACCGCTAGAAGCGATAACGACGACGGTGGAAACGAGCGTAATCGTAAGGATTGGAATCAAATTTGAAAGGATTGCTTCTTTTGCCACCAAAATCGCCACACCCGCGGGAATGAAGACCACCGGCATTACCTCGATGAAGAACGCCGCAGCGTCGCGCACGTGAGAGACTTTGAGGATTTTGAAATAAAACGCCAAGAACATTAACACCAGCCCATATATGCTGCCCGGAACACGCCCAGGAAGCGACGCGCTCATCATCTCGGCGATAAAAGAAATCGCGAGAATTATCGTCAGCTGTCTGAGATACTTCATCTTTTCTCCTAAAGTTTTGTGCAATTATACCCAAATTTGAAATACTATTTTGTAATTTTAGATAAAAATGATATAATTTCGTTCAAATTTGAAACAAGGGCAAAAAATGAGCGAAATCATAGTCAAAGAAGACGCGCTAATAGCCACCAAAACAGACCTCGAGGGACTTGTGACTTACGCAAGCGAAGATTTTTTGACCTACTCTGAGATGCAAATGGGCGACGTGCTCTTCAAGCCCCACAATATCGTTCGCCACCCCGACATGCCCCACAGTACTTTTAAGATGATGTGGGATTATCTCAAACAAGGTCGCGAGTATTTCGCATTTGTGAAAAACCGCACGAAAAATGATAATTTTTACTGGTGTTTTGTCAACGTCACGCCGTCTTTTAGTGCCGACGGAGAAACACTAGGCTACTACGCCGTACGTCGCGCCCCAAACCGCGAGATTTTGCCACGCGTCGAAGAGCTCTATAAAAAAATCCGCACCATCGAAGAAAAAACAGGCGGCAATAAGGGCATGGAAGCGGGCGTGCATTTTCTCGAAGGACTCGCAAAAGAGCAAAATATCAGTTTTAATAATTATATTTTCAATTTGCAATTTGGCAAGGATGCAAAATGATAAAAAAGATTTTTTGTACTCTCATCTTCGCAAATATGGTAGCTTTCGTGCTCGCGCTAATACTTGAGCAGTGGATTTTCGCGGGTATTTTCGTGGTGTTTTGGCTAGTTTGCGCGTATGGCGCTTATTTAAATTTAGACCGCGAAAAAATGCTTTGCAAACTCTCGGAGTTTTCGTCGCGCCTTCGCAAAGGCGACTTTGACGGGCGCGTCGTCTATACAAAAACCACTTGCCGCACGTTAAATCAAATTTGCGGGGATCTCAACTATACTTTTGACAATATTGAAACCTATTTGCGCGAGGTCAATATCGCAATTTTGAGTAGTTCCATCAAACGATATTACCGCAAAGCGCTTTGTGGCGGCTTAGAAGGCACGCTCGCTAGCAACGTGGAATTTATCAACAAAGCCCTCGCCGAAATGGAAAAAACGGCCAAATCGCAGTTTAAAAACGCTCTTCCGCAACTTGCAATGATGGGTCAAAAGAGTCAGAATCAAAACCTAGAAGATATCTCCGCAAGCCTAAATAACGACATCAAAAATATGAAATCAGTAAGCAAAGCCATCGATAAAATCGCAGAAATCGCCAAGCAAAACGGCGGCGATGTGCGAGGCCTGCAAAGCGAAATCGACTCCCTAACCAACCTCGCGAGCAGCTCGAAGGCCGCGATAGACACATTCCTCGCAAACTCCAAAAATATCGTCTCGATAGTCAGCGTCATCGAAGACATAGCAGACCGCATAAATCTCCTCGCGCTCAACGCCTCTATAGAAGCGGCACGTGCTGGCACGCATGGACGCGGCTTCTCTGTCGTCGCTGAAGAAGTGGGCAACCTCGCTCTTTCCACGCAAGAATCCATCGCGCAAATCGCCAAAGCCGTCCAAACGATGCAAGACGACTTCTCGCACATCCAGCACCGCAACGACCGCATTATCGCGACCGTAGGCAAGAGCGAAGAAAAGATTATCAAATTCGCCGAAGCTTTTGATATACTCGAAGACAATAGTTCGAAACTATTGGGCGAGTTCGACGCATTCGCAGACAAATCCATCTCTTCGGTGGCAAAAATCGACCACTTACTATACAAATCAGACGTTTATTTTGGGCTTACCGAAAGCGATGAGGATTTAGACCTAGATCGCAACCCCATCTCCAAACTATGCGACGACGAATTCACGCAAGAGACTATGAACGAACTCATCAAACCAGAAGACGCCGAACGCTACAAAGAAGCTATTATTACATGCGCCAAAGAAGCCGTCGAGCTCGCCCACGGCGAAATCAGCCAAGAAAATTACGAGCGCATCACGCGCGACCTCGAAGAGCTAGAAAAATATAGCCACAAGATTTTGGAAAAATTAAAATAAGCGCGAGTTGGGATTTGAGCATTCAAATTTGAATATGAAACGCACCCTCTAAAATTGCGGTGTCAATCGACTCAAATTTGAATTACAAATCTATCGCGCTTCGCATTGCGCGTTCAACGGATTCAAATTTGAATCTCTTGTCGGTAAACTCTAAAAACGCCAAAACGGCTTGAAACAAAAGCATATCCTTACCGTCTTTAGCGCGCAAGCCAAAATCTCTTGCAAACGCCAAAAAAGGAGTATTTCTACCATAAACCGCGTCGAACGCGAACTTTGCGCCCTCAAAAACGCGCTCCATAATATCGCGCGAAAATGGCAATTC
This sequence comes from uncultured Campylobacter sp., assembly GCA_900319915.1. Lineage (GTDB taxonomy): Bacteria > Campylobacterota > Campylobacteria > Campylobacterales > Campylobacteraceae > Campylobacter. The sequence goes on along the minus strand of ONQI01000112.1, from coordinate 14,275 downwards.
GCTATTCACTAGCCCCGCGGGAGTGGTATTTACAATCAAATCATATTTCAAATTTGAATTAGCGAAGGTTTCGGGTGTAAAAAAATCAAACTTGGCAAAAGCCGCCGCCCTACCCTCGCTGCGATTTAGCACGCTCACGTGAGCGCCCGCGCGAGATAGCGCGTAGCTAAGAGCCCGCGCCGTACCGCCCGCACCCAAAATAAGTGCGCTCTCTACTTGCCCAAACTCTTCTATCGCCCTCATAAATCCGGGCGCGTCGGTATTGTAAGCGTGTATACCGTCCACGCGACGAACGATTGTATTCACAGAGCCAATCTCGCGCGCGGCGGGGTCTAGATAATCACATTTATCAAGGATGGTTTCTTTAAAAGGAACGGTTACGTTTGCGCCGGAAAGTCCCAAGCGTTTAAATTTGGCGAGCAAATCCTCGTCAAAATCCAGCAAAACGCGCCCGTAAAACGCGCACTCGCCAAGCTCGCCGAAAGCCGCGTTGTGCAGCCTAGGCGAAATGGAGTGCGCTATGGGGTTGCCAAAAACGGCGTAGCGTTTCATTTTATAATAAATTTAAACGCCTTAGCGTCAATGTCGCGACGAATTTTGGCGATATTCTCATTAAGCGCTTCACCGCTATATGGACCTACCAGAATTTTCACGGTAGGTTTTCCGTTAACCGTAGTTTCATAAGTACGATAGTTATAACCTGCGTTTACGACTTTTTTAATAAGAGCGTTATTTGGGTCGAACTTACTCACAGAGGCTACTTGGATATAAGTGCCCGCACCTGCTTTGCCTGCATTTGAGCCTTTTTTACTATTCAAATTTGAATTAGCAGCTGGTTTTTTGCTAACGCCATCATCTTTTGAGACCACTTTTTTGGCTTCGGCTTGCTTTTTAGCGGTAGTTTTTTGCTCTTTTTTAGGCTCGGTTTTAGCGGTGATTTTAGACTCGCTCTTCGCCTCCGGTTTTGGAGCGACGGTTTTTGGCATGAGCTCGCTTTCTACGTCGCTTTTTGGCAAAATTGCGCCCGTATCGTTGTTTTCAGCGCGAGAGTTTTTGTAGTCGTTTACGATGTTTTCGAAATCGCTTTTCGCGTCGTTTGCCGCCACGATAGGCACTTGCTCGAAAATATCGTTACCCGCTTTTGGTTGCGGATTCACGCTAGGCTCTTCGGGAAGCACGAGAGTATTCATAGCTTCCCCGCTAGGCTCGCTTTTACCGCTATGCATTGATTTAACTACAATAAGCACAATCAGAAACAAAATAACAAGCGCGGCTACCGCAATAAGGATTTTTCGCGCCTTACTGGTTTTTTCCTCAGTAACGTCCTTATCAAGCAAAATGTCTTGAAATTGATTGTTTTCTTCCATCTCTACCACCTTTTACATATGTTTTGACCAACTTGCGCCGCGCTCTTTTTGATAAAGTTCGTAAGGCAAAGCTAGTATATTAAAGTCTCTCGGCAAGGTCTCTGTGGGAAACATTCTCCATTCTTGCGGAATTTTTTGCGCAAGCAGGGTCGAGAGCTTGTTAGCGATTTGATAAGCTTCTAAAAGCGTAGTGTGACCTTTGTGCACATAAAGGTGCAAGTGACCGGGGGTCTTGCTCGTATAAGCGGTAAAATTAATAAAGCCTTGCTCTCTTAGCATAAGTTGAGCTTTATGCCAAAAGCGCTCGGGCGTGCGACCATTATAGTCAAACACGATATTTTCAACCTTATCAAATTTGTTTATAAGCGAGTGCGCAATGATTTTTTTATGCTCGGCGTGCTCTTTTTGCACCATAAAAGTGAGTTGCTCGTCAACTCGCTCAAATTTGTCATAAAGGAACTTGCCCTTATACTCTACACGCTTACCTATGCCACTAGTTTGGACGTAGTAGTGGTCGGTTATGATTTTGATTAACGCTAAATCAATACTTGATAACATTAGAACATTGCCTTGTCATAAATTATAAATTTGTGAGCTAGCTCTTTTAACTCTTCTTTAATTTGGGCTTGCTTTGCGGTATTGCCGATATCGTCTAGGACGTCTGCAATACGGTTGGCGATGAGCTCGAACTCGGCTTCTTTCATACCGCGAGCGGTAAGCGCCGGACTACCAACCCTAATACCGCTGGTAATAAACGGACTTCTAGTCTCGCCCGGAACGGTATTTTTATTGACCGTGATACCCGCGTTACCAAGAGCAATATCCGCGTCTTTACCGCTGAAATCCTTGTCTAGGAAACTTACTAAAATAAGGTGGTTGTCGGTGCCGCCGCTGACTAGGTTGTAACCGCGTGCGCTGATAACTTCGGCGAGTTTTTTGGCGTTGGCTTTGACTTGTTTGGCGTAGACTTTCCATTCGTCGCTAAGATTATGCTTAAAGCCTACCGCCTTGGCGGCAATGACGTGCATAAGCGGTCCGCCTTGGATACCAGGGAAAATTGAGCTATTGATTTTTTTAGCGAATTCCTCGTCGTTTGTCATGATAATACCGCCCCTTGGACCGCGAAGGGTTTTATGCGTAGTCGAGCTGACGACGTGGCAGTGAGGGAATGGATGATTGTGTTCGCCGGCAACGACAAGACCCGCGATGTGAGCGACGTCTGCAAATAAAAACGCACCCACGCTATCTGCAATTTCGCGGAAGCGTTTGAAGTCGATTTGACGAGTATACGCGCTAGCTCCGCAAACTATCATTTTTGGTTTTACGATGTTCGCGATGTCGGCTACGCGATCATAGTTAATGCGGCCGTCCAACTCTACGCCGTATTCAAAGCTCTCATAGGTCTTTCCCGAGCTCGAAACTTTCGCGCCGTGGGTAAGGTGACCGCCGTGGCTGAGCGACATGCCGAGGATTTTATCGCCCGGTTTCAAAAACGCGCCATAAACGCCCTGGTTGGCTTGACTACCGCTATTTGGTTGAACGTTGGCAAACTCGCAGCCAAATAGTTTTTTACATCTATCTATCGCGATTTGCTCTATTTCATCAACAAACTCGCAACCACCGTAATAACGTTTGCCAGGGTAGCCCTCAGCATATTTATTAGTAAGCACCGAACCCATGACTTCCATGACGTCCGGGTAAGTGAAGTTTTCACTGGCAATCATCTCTAGATGATCGCATTGTCTGCCAAGCTCTTTGTTTACTAGCGAAAAAATGTCGCTATCAAAATCTTTTAAACTCATTAATTCTCCTTATTTTCAAATTTAATCGGCTTCATCGCCGGGAATAAAATCACATCGCGAATGGACTTTTTGCCAAGAAGTAGCATTACAAGTCTATCTACGCCAAGTCCCCATCCCGCCGTCGGCGGCATACCATATCCCAAAGCCACGCAATAGTCCTCGTCCATCTCGTGCGCCTCGTCGTCGCCCGCATTTTTCGCGTCGATTTGAGCTTTAAAGCGACCGTACTGGTCTATCGGGTCGTTTAGCTCGTTAAAAGCATTGGCGATTTCCTTACCTGCGATATATAGCTCAAATCTCTCGGCGATATCCGGGTTTTCGTCGCTTCTGCGGGCAAGCGGACTGATAGAAATAGGAAAATCCATAATAAAAGTCGGATTTATAAGTTTTTCCTCGACATAGTTATCGAAAAGTTCGGATTGCAAATGCCCTAAATCAAGTTTTTCGTTAGCTTCAAATTTATCCTCGCGAAGCTTAGCTAAAATTTTCTCTTTATCGTTTACCACGTCCAAAGGAATGCCGCCTATTTGAGTTAGCGCGTCTAGATATTTGACTCGCGCAAAAGGCTTGCCAAAGTCGATTTCATACTCGTCGTATTTCAAATTTGAAGGCAGTTTCAAATTTGAAAGTAGAGTGCGGAAAAGCTCCTCGGTTAAATCCATCAAATCAAAATAATCATGCCACGCCCAATAGAACTCGATACTCGTAAATTCCGGATTATGAGTCAAATCCATGCCCTCATTGCGGAAACAGCGATTTATCTCAAAAACCGCTTCCATGCCGCCCACAACGAGGCGTTTGAGGTAAAGCTCAGGCGCGATTTTGAGGTATCTATCCACGTCTAGCGCGTTGTGGTGAGTAACAAATGGTTTCGCATTCGCGCCGCCCGCGATCGGATGCATCATCGGAGTCTCGACCTCAAGGAATCCACGTTCCTCAAAAAATTTACGAATATTGCTAATAATCAGCGAACGTTTGATGAAATCACCGCGTACCTCTGGATTCATTATCATATCAAGGTAGCGTTGGCGGTAACGCATTTCTTTGTCGGTGAGACCGTGAAATTTCTCCGGTAGTGGGCTAATCGCTTTTGCAGCAAGCGTAATATGGCTCGCATGGATGCTAAACTCGCCCGTTTTGGTAAGAAATGCGTAACCTTTGACAAGAATTATGTCGCCGACTTCGAGATTTTTCTTGAATTTGGCGTAATCTTCCTCGCCTATGCTGCCCTGAGAATAATAAATTTGAATATTGTCGTTTTCGTCCTCGATATTAGCGAAAGTCGATTTACCCGCCACTCTTTTGAGTTTGAGGCGGCCTGAAATCACGACTTCCTCGTCCGCTTTTTTCTCCTCGGTGTCCATATTTCTAATATAATCAAATTTGGACTTGAACTCGCGTATACTCATTTCTTTTTTCAAAAAATGCGGATACGGGCTAACCCCCGCTTCGCGTAATTCCGCCGCCTTGGCTATTCTGTTTTGTTCTTGTTCGGTTTCAAAAATCACTATTTTCCCTCTTTTTGCTGACATTCTGCACAAATACCGTAAAGTTGCATCACGTGCCCTTTTAGTTCCACACCGTATTCTTTAGCGATGGCAAGTTGACGTTTTTCGATGACTGGATCCTCGAACTCGGCGATGACTTTACCACAGTTTTTGCAGATAATGTGATCGTGGTGTGCGCGCGTAATAAGCTCGTATTTTTTGCCTTGCGAGCCAAAACTAATCGAGCTGACCATTCCCGCCTGCTCGAGCATATTTAGCGTGCGATATACGGTCGCGATACCGAGTTTCAAATTTGGATATTCACTATCAATCTTTTTATAAAGATCTTCGGGCGAAAAGTGCTCGGCGTTGTTATATAACGTTTTAAGAAGCACTTCGCGTTGTTTGGTATATTTTAGTCCACCGGCTCTAAGCGCTCTTTTGAAGCGGTCTAGCAAAGCTTCATATTCGACGTTACCAATATTTGTCGTCATTGCCCCTCCTTCGTTGCGTTGTTTTCGCTTGGCGTTGTCGCGTTAGCTTCGACGCTCAAATTTGAATCAACCATATTTCTTATACCTGCGGCAGAATCAACCTGAGCCGCGTTTATATCAAGATTCATAATAAACTTTCCGCTTGCTAGAAGCAAAGGATAGACCTTGCTTTTTTCAAAATACGGTTCAAATTTTTCGCTCAAAATTGTGATATTTGAAATGATCGCGCAAAAAATCGCAAATACAAGGAATATTTTTGCACTTCCTACAAAAAAGCCCAAAATCTTGTCAAACAATCCAAGCCCACTCGCGTCGAGGAGTTTGGCGACGATTTTGCCAAGTCCTAAACAAGCCACCCAAAAAACAAGCAAAGTTGCAAGAAATCCGAAGAAAAACGCCGAAGAGTCGTTGAGCTTGTAGAGGTTTTCGCTGATTATCACACCCGCATCACTCGCGTAGCGACTAGCCAAAATTACGCCGCCGATAAGACCCACTAGACCAAAGACTTCTTTTACAAAGCCGTTCATAATACCCTTGACGCCAAGAAGCAGCGTCAACGCGATAACAATAATGTCAAACCAAGTAAAAGCATCTATCATAATCTGTTTCCTATTAGAGTTTGTAGTTCTTGACGATTCGTTGAATAACGAAGAGCCATTTCTGGCGTAATAAGCCCGTCTTTTAGCGCCCGCATCATCGCTTGGGTTTGAGTTTGCATACCAGTATTTTGTTGGTTTAGCTGCATTTGTGAATAAATTTGATAAACCTTATTTTCACGAATCAAATTTGAAATTGCATGATTATTTATCATAATCTCGTGAATAGCGACGCGACCGCTACCAATTTTGGGGAGAAGCGACTGTGAAACGACGGCGCTAAGCGAATTCGAGAGCATGCTACGCACTTGACTTTGTTCCGCCTCGGGGTAGCTTTCGATAATACGATTTATCGTTTGTACCGCAGAGTTTGTATGAAGCGTACCAAACACGAGGTGGCCGGTCTCTGCCGCAGTAATAGCGATAGAAATCGTCTCGCGATCCCTCATCTCACCGATAAGAATAATATCGGGATCTTCGCGAAGCGCGCTACGAAGAGCATTGCCAAAGGATTTTGTGTCGCTACCCACTTCACGGTGTGAAAATAAACATTTTTTATTATCATGGCGGAATTCGACCGGCTCTTCTATCGTGATAATATGCTTGCGCTCAGTCATGTTAATTTCGTTCAGCATCGCCGCAAGCGTGGTGGATTTACCGCTTCCGGTGGGACCCGTAACCAAAATCATACCCTTTTCGCGATTTATGACGCGCTTGAAAATATCGGGCGCACCGATTTCATCGAGGCTTGGAACGCCGATTGGTATTACGCGAAACGCCGCTGCAAGATCGCCGTTTATCGTATAATAGCAGTTGCCTCTAAAGCGTCCTATTCCTGGAAATTCTATGGCAAAATCAAGCTCTCGATTAGCCTCCAAAGTGCTTTTTTGCAAATCCGTTAAAATCGAATAGCAAATTTTTTCAATATCATTGCCTTCCAATTTCGCGCCCTCGAGAGGTCTCAAAACACCATCTATGCGGATTTGAGGCTCCGATTTGGCGACTAGATGAAGATCGCTTGCACGATTTGCTATCGCAGTGCGAAGAAGCGTTTGGATATCTATTTCCACGCCCTACTCCACTATTTTCGGCACTTCAAAATATCGCTCGGAGCGTTTTGGCGCGTGGGCTAGCACGTCGTCGCTAACTCCGGTCTCACGCGGGCTATCCTCGCGAAACGGCGTAGAGCCCTTAATCGTACTCACGGTCGCGTCGATATTGTCCAAATCTAACTCGTTTAGGATTTCGACAAAACCCACGATTTCGCCGAGTTGTTTTTTAAATTCTTCTTTTTTGTCCTCGGCTATACTAAACGCGCTGAGTTTTTCTAGTTTATGAAGCATTTCATCCGTTATTTCCATACTTTACGTCACTTTCAAATTTAACTTTTCGCGCAATTATAACATATTTTTGCTTAGTTCAACCCTTGATTTTAGAAAAATATTATCAAAATTCAAAGAAGTTGAAATTTGCGCTTCTTAAAACGTATTTTTAAGAAAATTATGCTAAAATCGCAACTCAAATTTGAAATCAAGGAAAAACGTTGGCAATCAAAGAAAATATTGATTATATCAAAGAAGAACTCAATTCTCAAGAACAACTTTTGGAAAACGCCATTCGCGGCGAGCGTTTCATAAAACGCCATAAAAACGTAATTATCGGCGTGTGCGCGCTCGCTTTGGTAGCGCTTGTGGGATACGGCGCGAACGAATATATCAAGGATAGCAAGCGCGCAAGCGCGAACGCGGCATATGAGAAACTACTCGCAAATCCTAGTGACGAAGCAAGCAAAAACGCGCTAAAAAAGTCCGCCCCATCACTTTTTGCGCTATTTGCGATAAAGCAAAACGCCGAAAACAATAATTCAAATTTGATTGACGAAGCTCTAGCTTTGCAAATCGACCCGCTTTTAAAAGAAATCTTGCAAAATACCAAATCTGCTAGCGGAACGGGGCTAATGAGCGACTATAACGCGCTCAAAGCCGGATACGCCGCGCTCAAGGCGGGCAACGTTGAGCAAGCAAAAATCGAGTTTGCCAAAGTTTCGCAAAATCAAAATATGCAAAGTATAGTCAAAAGTCTAGAGCATTATCAAGGGAAATGATCATGAAAAAGAGTCTTATTTTTATAGCTTTAGCCGCGTTTATTCTTGCCGGTTGCACCACAAAAAGACAATATTTTAAGCCCGCAGAAGAACAAATCGCACCACAAAAATTAGCCACGGCGAGTCTTCCTGACGACATCCATTACGCAACTCGTAGCGGCGCGACGCTAGATAATGGCGGTCTCGTCACTCGCGCAGGACTTGCGCAAGGCGTAAAATTAGACAAGAATACCATGTTTTTGGGAGACTTTGACGGTAAGTATCTTGTTTCAAATTTGAACGGAGATTTTAAAATCACGCAAAACGGCGATACGCTTTGGGAACATAAATTCCCTTGCGCCATAGTTGCCGCAACGCTTGAGGATAACTACCTCGCGGCTGTCGATAGTAGCAACAAAATCCATCTCATCGACCTTGCTAGCGATACGACTATCATCGAATACGCCTCCGGTACGCCTTATGGCATGGACGCTCGCACCGCAGCACCGGTGTTCCTCAGCTCGATTATCGTCTATCCAACGCTAGACGGAAAAGTCATGATTGTAGATAAAAACCAAGGTCGTATACTTCGCGACGCGGTCGTTAGTAGTGAATCGTTTTTTAACAACGTCGTTTTCCTGGATGTTAAAGGCGACAAACTCTTTGCTGCGACGCTTAGCAAACTTATTATGATTAGTCCGGATAAAACAGAATATTACGATGGCGATATCAAAGATATTACCCTTGTAGGCGATAGAGTTTATATTTTACTAAAAGACGGTAATATTGAAATTACCGATTTGAATTTAAAAAGTCTTCGCAAAAAAGAGTTTAAATACGCAATTTTCTCAAACATCATTCCAAAAGGCGATAAACTCTATATTTTTGAAAAAACAGGCTATGCTATCGTAACCGACCTCGATTTAAATAACGAAACAATTATCAAGTTAGACGACGAAATCGACAGCAAAACTTTCGCAGGTCAAAACGCCCTGTATTACGGTAATAAAATCATCAAAATCGACTGATGAACAATCAAATTTGCGAGCTTTTTGAGGAACAAAAATTGCTTTTCAAAAAGCTCGAAACGCTTGATTTTGCTAGATATTCGAAAAAGCGCTCTTTTGAAGCGTTTTTAGGCGTGGACATGAAAGGCTTCTATACCCTAATTTTCGTGCGTCGCGCCAAGTCAAAATTGCTTTCAAAAGAACTTGACGAGCTAAATCAAATTTGCGGCTCTATTGAAAGTGAACGAGAGCACGCAATAAAAAAGCGAATTTTATTTTTCAACTCCGCAATTTGCTCTAAAATATTAAAGAATGAAAGCGCGGCGGGATGGAAATTTTATGATTTTATGTGATTTAGGCAATACTCATGCTAATTTTTGCGAAGATGGTCGCATTAGAAATATGAGCGTGGCTAATTTTGAATCCTATGAACCGAAAGAGCGTGTGTTTTTTGTGAACGTCAACGACGCCCTCGCGCCTAAACTTGCTTCAAATCCACTTTTTGTGGATCTCGCGCCTTTCGCGCGCTTTGACACGACCTACTCTGGGCTCGGAATTGACCGCGCCATGGCGTGTTACACGATAAAAACGGGTCTTATCATAGATGCCGGGAGCGCCATCACGATGGACGTAATGAGTGGGGGCATGCACCTTGGCGGCCTCATCTTACCTGGACTCGCGGCAAGTATGAAGGCATATGAGAGTATTTCGCCTCGCCTAAAATGCGTCATGAACTCGCAACTCGACCTCGAATGCTTACCGCAACGCACCACGGATGCCGTGAGCTACGGCATTTTAAAACCCATCGTCGCTATTGCGAACGAACTAGCGCGGGGCAATATGATTTACCTCACGGGTGGCGACGGCGCGTATTTGGAGAAATTTTTTTCGCACGCCTTGTACGAGCGCGACCTCGTGTTTGCGGGCATGCGACAAGTAATCAACGAAAATAAGGAAAAATTATGCTTAGAGTAGCTTTGCCAAAAGGTAGAATCGCCGACGAGACGCTGGCGATTTTTAGTCGTATTTTTGGGGATAAATTTGAGTTTGAAGACCGCAAACTCAAAATGCAAAAGGGCGATTTCGAGTTTCTCATGGTGCGCAACCAAGACATTCCCACCTACGTCACTTTTGGCGCCGCGGATATCGGCGTGGTAGGTCTCGACGTCCTAGAAGAACATCATAGCGACGTGCTTAGGCTTTTAAATTTGAATCTTGGCGTCTGCAATGTCTGCATCGGTATGAGAGAAGGCGAAACGCTCGATTATAGCAAACCACAAATTACCGTCGCCACAAAAATGCCAAACATCACGCGCACGTATTTTAGCTCGCGCGCGACGCCGGTAAAAATCATCAAACTCTACGGCTCCATCGAGCTAGCACCGCTCGTGGGACTCGCCGATTGCATCGTAGATATCGTCGAAACCGGCGAAACAATGAAGAAAAACGGTCTGCGTCCGGTCGAAAAAATCATGCAAAGTTCGGCGTATCTCATCGCCAACAAAATCAGCTTCGTCACCAAGCGCGACGAAATCCTCTCGCTCTACGACAAAATCGCCGCCGTAGTCGTAAAAGACGATAATTCAAATTTGAATAAGGTTCAAATTTGAGTTTTTACACCTTTGGCATAGTTGCTTCTGTGCTTTTCGCGTTAATGGACTTTTATTGTTATAAAAGTCTCGCGCGAAACGTCCTTTTGGCGCCTTTGCGCTATTTGCTCGCCGCGTTTATCGGCGTTATTTGGCTCGTCGAGGCAAGCTTTTTTTTTAGCTTCAGCGGCTTTGAGCTAAACGAATTTATCTACAAAATCGCAATTTTTTCAATCGGCGCGACGTGGCTAGTTTTTTGTCTACTTTTGCTTTTTGACGCGGCGATTTGGGGCGTGGGACGTTTTAGCCGCTCGCGTAGACGCGCTCTGAAATTCCTCCTTGACGTAGGCGTTCTTATAGGCGCGGTCGCCTACGTGCTACGCGGAGTTTGGAACGCAAACTATGATCTTGTGCTAACGCGCCGCACGGTGCGAGTGCCGAATCTAGCCGAGCCCCTTAATATCGCGGTTATTAGTGACGCGCATATAGGCGAATTTTTGGGTCGCGACTTCCTCGCGGACGTAGTGGCGCGCATCAACGCCCTAAACCCCGACGCGGTCTTCATCGTGGGTGATTTAACCGATCTAAGAGCAGACCAAATCGGCGACCGCCTCGACCCCCTAGCCTCGCTCAAATCACGCTTCGGAACGTTTTTTGTCGCGGGAAACCACGAATACTATCATGGTCTGCTTTCGCTCTGTGCCAAATTTGAAACCCTTGGCGTGCGCGTGCTTCGTAATGAAAGCGTGAGTTTCGGAGGCATAAATCTCGCGGGCGTCTACGATCTAGCAGGCTTCAAAGCCCATCAAGGCGAACCTGATTTCACCGCCGCGCTTTCAAATTTGAATAGCGATTTACCTACCATTTTGCTCGCGCACCAACCAAAATCGCTTCGTTATCTTCGCGAAGAAGAGCTCGCCAAAATCGATTTGATGGTATGCGGGCACACTCACGCCGGGCAAATTTTTCCATTTGGCGTGCTCGTTTGGCTAGATCAAAAATACATTTATGGGCTCTACCGTATCGGCGAAAAACTCCAACTGCTCGTAAGTAGTGGCGTGGGCTTCTGGGGACCGCCGATGAGGATTTGGAGCAAAAGCGAAATTGTACATTTAAGGCTTGAAAATGAATTATAACCGTTTTTCGAATTACTTTGGCTTGGTCGCGCATTATAAATTCGCGGGCCCGTTACAATCACTGATTAATCGCTTTTATTTATGGAAATTTGACATAAATTTGAGCGAATTTGAAGTCCCAAAGGGTGGCTTTGCAAGCTTAAACGAGCTTTTTACACGCCGCCTAAAAGCCCCTCGTAAATTAGATAAAGGCTTTATCTCTCCAAGCGACGGGCTAATCTTAGACTGCGGCGAAGGTATGAGCGACACTGCCCTGAGCATAAAAAATTACGAATACGATGTGAGAGAATTACTCGGAGGCACGCTTAATAAAGACGAATTAAAAAGCGAGTTTGACTACCTAAATATCTACCTTTCGCCAAGCGATTATCACCATTATCACGCACCGGCAGATCTCGTCGTGGAGAGCGCGGCATACGTGAAAGGCGAACTTTTTAGCGTGGCTCCAAATTGGCTGGCACGCATTCCAAATCTCTATGCGCGCAACGAACGCGTTGTTTTACGAACGCGCCTTGAAAACGGCAAAATATTATGGATAGTGTTTGTGGGCGCGTGGAACGTTGGCAAAATCAAAATTGACTTCGAACCACGTATCGACACAAATGCCGCAAACGGCGACGCGCTTTACGAGTATTCAAATTTGAAACTCGAAAAAGGCGAACACCTTGGCAACTTCGAGCTTGGCTCGACCATAGTGCTCATCTCTGAGCCTAAAGCTTTGTCTTACCACACAAATTTAAGCGGGGCAAAAATCAATTTTGGAGAGAATTTAGGCGAAATAGTTCAAATTTGAAATTAAAACAGAATTATCGCGTCAGTCTTACTCTTTGACGACGCGTAATTCAAATTTGAACTAGACGCGGCAAAAAGTTGCAAGTCGCCGCCAAAGAGCGACCTAATTTTACCTAATAACTATACTTTTGCTAGCGCTTTGTTTTGTAGCGTTCATAGAGCGCGATTTGACGCTAAACGCGCCGCCGCCACTGGCGTCAAACTCCCATACGTCTATCCAACCGTCGATGATCTTGTCTCCGTTCGCGTCAAAACCGTCCGAAGACACCTTTGTGAGCGCGCGTCCGTTGTAAGCGGCGGTATCGTAGTCGTGACCGCCGTAGCCGCTAGTCACGGTTATGACGCGCACCGCGCCGGCCTTGCTATGCGCGAGCGTGGTCGAGCTCTTGCCGGTAACCGCCTCGCCGCCAAGAGCGGAACGCACGAATACTATCTTCACGTCGCTTACATCGGCGATTTTTTTGGCGCTAAAAGCGCGGACTTTTAGGCTCGCTGCAGAAATAGCTTTTTCTAATTCACCGCTTAAGAGTTCGGCGCGCAGCGTGGAGCCTTGCGGCGCAAAAAAGCTCACGTTAGCCACTTTTATTTGCGTTTTATCCACACCCGCGGCCGCTAGAACGCTTGCCAAAATCGTTACGAAACCAAAACAAAAAGCCGATCTTCTCATCGCCGTCCTCACTCAAATTTGAATTATTTATCCCTTTTCAAGCAAGGTTTATTCCAAATATGCTAAAATGCGCGAAATTTTGCCCGTTTTGGCGGGCGCGGGAGTGAAAATGCTACTATTTTTGCCGTTTTTGGGCGTTGCGGTGGGCTTCGTGTCGGGATTTTTTGGCATAGGCGGAGGTATGATGATAGTGCCCGTGATGATGGCGCTAGGATATGGCGTCAAAGCCGCCATTGGTATTTCTGTGTTGCAAATGCTAATGAGTTCGGCCGTAGGCAGCTATTTCAACTACAAAAACGCAGATTTTCGCATGCGAGACGCGCTCACGCTAGGACTCGGGGCGTTAGCGGGCGCTAGCCTGAGCGGCTTCGTGGTCGTAAGCGCTCCGGACTGGGCGCTAAAAGGCGGTCTCGCGCTCGCGCTCGCGTTTTGCGTGTATAAAATGCTTTTTGTTAATCTCGACTCGGGAGAGCGCACGCCGCCAAAATGGGCGTTATTTACTATCGGCTTTGCGGTCGCCCTCGTCGCCGTATCTATGGGTATCGGCGGGGCGTTTTTGCTCACGCCGATTATGGTTGGATTTTTAGGCATGGATATCAAAAAAGCGGTCTCGCTGGGGCTGTTTTTCGTGATTTTTAGCTCGTTTTCGGGCTTTGTTAGCATGAGCGCGCAAGGACTCGTAGACTACCGCGCGGGATTAATCATGGGGCTCGGCTCCATCGTGGGCGTATATTTTGGCACGAAAGCCCACCACCTAGCGAGCAAAGCCACCACTAGAAAATGGCTCCTTATATTTTACGTCTGTATGCTAGCGCTAACGCTAAAATCGCTGATTTGGGGATAATTCAAATTTGAACGACGTTTCAAATTTGAAATTTGAAAGAGGTGCGGTATTTTGCGATGATTTTTGGCGCCGTGAGCGAAGCGCGAATGAGGCGAGTAAACGCCCGTCGCAGTGAAGCGCGAGCGATACTCGCCCAAAAGCGCGCAAAGGACAAGCCGAAATCACATGAAACTCGGCGCGTCGTTTGAAAATAGTATCAGGTCTCCCGCGAACGTATTTTCCGCCAAAAATTCCTGCATTTTTTCTTTGTCCGTGAGAATATAAACCTCGGGCTTTAGCAGGTGCTTGCGTATTGCAGAAACGTTGAGCGCGGAGGTAAGCACCACAAGATCGAAACATTCGTTCGCTAGCCGTCCAAGCTCTTCGTTTTGCTCCGCGCCCCCTTCCATAATACCGGGCGTGAGCAAGACT